>NZ_KV917368.1:2199573-2499573 GCF_002019605.1 Alkalihalobacterium alkalinitrilicum
ATATCAGGCATCTGTTCTGGTGCTGCTTGAAGGGCTTCAAGACGCCGCTTATACCCAGAGCTACGCTTGTCTATCTTGTCAGATATTCCGTTGATCTGGCTCTTTTTAGAACTTAATAAAGAAAAGTCAACTGGGATGAATGTGGCCCCATCTGACCAACCAAGAGTAAGCATTCGAAATCCTTTAAAGAAGCGCACTTTCTGAGAAGAGTGATCGTGACAACGCGCTAAGAGTTCTACTGATTTACTCCGATTGCGATCATAAGAAGAATCATCAAAAATAAGCACTTTTGGACGATTATGGTTCGTTAGCTTAGTTACCTTCCCAATTGTGTAAGCACTGAGATTAAGCAAAAACCTTCTCCATGCAAATGTAGACTGATTCAAGAAACGATAGACCGTATCTTTGGCAGGGAAATCGGTAGATTTTTTACTATCAAGGGTTCTAAACCAGTTCTTGTTTTCAAAGATCAAACAAAAAATCAATTTAAATAGGTAGGCACAAGAAAAGCCAAAAGACTTTGTAATACCAGCTTTTCTTAAATGTTTTAGTACCTTTAATTCTTTAAATGTGGATGTTAATTCATTTGGTAGTTGCTTATTTTGGTCATTATTCGCTATCATATAGGAGACACCTCTTCTGTATGGTTATGTGATTCTAGACAAATCAACTATACCAAACGTTGAGGTGTTTTTTTATGCATTTTTTTCCTGTCAATGACCATACTTCAACGGTTACTAGCCTTACAGCTAGTTAAACGAATCACATTTTTCTAGGTGCGAAAGTTGAGTTAATAATTTCTGCAATTAAAAAGCGAGTTAATATTAATGAAGCATATACTAAAAAGGAGGTCAACATCAATTGTCAACGCTCCTTTTACAAAGTTTATTGTAAACATTTAACTTTAATCCAAATAAATCTTCTAGTGCGGTATCCTTTTTATAGGTGCTTAGCTGTCCTTTTTCAAGTTTGTAAATAGTCCTTTTTCAACACCGACTATATGTTCCAACATCGCTTCATGAGCAGCTTGAGGATCTTTTGCCTTTATCGCTTCATAAATTAACCGATGATCTTCATACAATTGGTTCATTTTCTTTTGTTCTGAATATAACAGAAGCTTCCTAGCCTCTCTCATCGACTGATGCATAACGTCTGATACTTGGCTAACTAGTTTTGTTAACATTTCGTTCTTTGTAGCATTAACAATAGCTTTATGGAAATCAACATCAGCCTTTTCACCAATACTTCCATTTCCTTCTGCTTGTTTCATTTCTCGAAGAGTTTCTTCCATCATTTGTAAGTCTCCATCTGTTCGATTCACGGCTGCAAGTGAAGCGGCTCCTGTTTCAATTACTTTTCTAATTTCAAATAACTCTCGCATATCTTCCTTTTGCATGAGTTGAACTCCTGGAATAATATTCCCTATTAAGTCTATATCCACTTTATTAACAAAAGTTCCTTCACCTTGTCGCATTTCTATATAGCCCATAGCTTTTAAAGCGCTTAAAGCTTCTCGAATTGCAGACCGACCAACATTAAATTCTTCCGCTAATTGTTGAACAGAGGCAAGTCTCTCACCTGGCTTTACTTCGCCTTGCTTTATCATATCCAATAATTGTTCTGCAACAATTTCATAGATTTTTTTCGGCTTTACTTCTCGTATTGCCACAAAATTCCACCTTCTTCACTGTCTTATCTCCTAATCGTTATATATCTAATTTATTATAGAGGCGATGTTAACGCTTTTGGATAAGTAAATATGAATAAATTGTACCGATAATCTATTGAATTAGCAACAATTATAAGTAATAGATGACTTTTAATAAATTATAATATTAACCCTTCTAACGCAAGTAAAACATTGTTCGACCAAATTTCAGAAAAAGACGATAACGGAAGTGGATTGGTTCCCACTCCCACTTCAATCGTAAACCCTGGACGTCCTGTTTCTTGAATAAACCAGTCTTTATATCCTCCATCACTTTCAGCAGTGTGTACAGGTACGTATGAACTTACAAGCGAAAGTCTCTCTACCATCGCTTTGCTTTCGGGGGGTTCATACCCTCGGTATCCCCAATAGATTACTTGACCTTGTGAATGAAAGGCAAATACATGCGAAAAATCATGTAAACATGAAAATTGATAAACTGCTCTTGCTTCAGGTTCTGTTAGTGGGGCAGTACCACTATAATGCCGCGACCATGGTTGTTGTGGACTCTCGTCTGCTTCTATATCCCACCCAGCTGGCCACTGGTGATTTAAATCTACTCCTCTTATATTGCTCGACCAATGGTTAAATTCACGACAACCTTTATTTATTGTGAGTACCTCTTTGTACATTGGATGCTCGGGGTAAATACCTTGTTGGACTAATTCGACACCGTCTGGATTTACTAATGGCACTATATATAAAGTGACTTGTTGAAAGAGTTTTTCGAGATCATATCCGTGCCACCTTTGCTTTTTCTTCATATGCAATAACAACTCTTTAATAAACGTAATTAAAAATTTACTCGTTAACCATTCATTAGCATGCCATCCACCAGAATAAAATATTTTCTTTTTACCCGTTCCAATTTGAAAACTAACGATTGGGTGAGATAAAACAGATTGACCTATTTGTTCAATTGAGACAATTTGACGATAGTTTTGATACATAAATTGGATATCAGCTTCTAAATCGACTGGTCCATATTCACATAAACACTGAAAAGGTGAACATGATACCGCTGTTTCTGTGTTCACTTCTGGAATCTCCAACCTATCCCCAGGATAAATATATGATGTTTCATCGTTTACTTGGCGATTAAATAATAGTAAATCAAACGGACGAATTCCAAATTTTAAAGCTATTTTTCTAATCGTATCCCCTTTTTGAACAGTGTATGTTCTCATAATTCCCCTCCTTATTTTTAACTTATGAACCTATTTGCAAAATAGAAGAATTCATTTGACAGAAACATGGCAATATGATAAATTATCAAACAATTAGAACTGTTATAATAAAGTGGAATTCCAGTTGATGCGGGATACAAAACGATGAAGAAGAAATGTCAGCCAATTCAGTAGTCCATTTCTTTCAGCACTTCTGATTTGATACTCTGAAACAACTTCAAATATTAGGAGAGTTCGGAAAATCTGTTATCTTTAGAGAACTGTTCTCCTAAAGCATATTCAGAAATGAGTGTGTAAATGAGGGTGGCACCACGGAACAAACCTCCTGTCCACACGACGTTTCGTCGTGTGGACAGGAGGTTTGTTAATTTACCGCTTTCAGCATAATGTTTATTGAATGATACCACTCGTTGTAAAAAAAACGGAAAATCATTTGTTGATTAGGCTTATAAACTTCTAAAAAGTCAAATTTATTAAAGCCTTTTATATTAAAGAATGAAATAAGGAGAGTGGAGAGATGATACATCAGGTTGTCGTAGAACCAATTGATAAGAAAGGGAGTCCACCTATGTACAATATCCTAGTTTCAGATGCTATGAGTAAGGAAGGCCTACTTCCGCTACTAGAAAGTGAACAAGTGAATTGCATACAAAAAAATGTGACTGAAGTACAACAGGAACTGCATACGTTTGATGCTATACTCGTCCGAAGTGCTACAACGGTTACAGCCGAATTAATTGAAAAGATGCCAAACTTAAAAATCATTGCTCGTGCTGGTGTAGGTGTTGACAATATTGACATTGAAGCCGCAACGAAAGCAGGGATCGTTGTTGTTAATGCTCCAGATGGCAATACCATTTCAACAGCTGAACATACATTTTCGATGATCTGTGCCCTTGCTAGAAAAATCCCTCAAGCGAATCAATCCATTAAATTAGGTGAATGGAATCGAAAGGCCTTCCAAGGAACGGAATTACGTGGAAAGACTCTAGGGATCGTAGGCTTCGGGCGCATTGGTTCACAACTAGCCAAACGTGCAAAAGCATTTGAAATGCAACCACTCGTCTTTGATCCATTCTTAACAAAAGCTCGTGCTGAAAAACTTGGTGTCGTTCCTGCCACACTAGAGGAAGTGTTAGAAAAAGCTGATATCATCACGGTGCATACTCCTTTAACAAAAGACACAAAAGGGATTCTCGGTATGGAAAATATCGGTAAAACTAAAAGAGGGGTTTATTTAATTAATTGTGCCCGTGGTGGAATTATTGATGAAGTTGCTCTAAAGCATTATCTAGAAAATGGGCATGTTGCCGGAGCTGCTCTTGATGTATTCGAAGAAGAACCCGCTATAGACAATGCATTAATTGAACTAGACAATGTCATCGCTACACCCCATATTGCAGCATCCACGAAGGAAGCTCAATTAAATGTGGCAGCACAAGTTTCAGAAGAAGTTCTTCTTTTCTTAGAAGGAAACCCTGTAAGTAACTCTATTAACCTTCCAACTCTATCTAAAGAGGTCTATGGTAAAATTAAACCTTACTATGAATTAACGAAAACGATGGGGAATATTTTATCTCAATGTATGAAAACACCAGTACAAGAAATCGAAGTATTCTACGGTGGTGAAGTAACAAACCTCGAAACATCGATTACAACTAGAAGTTTAATGGCTGGTTTCCTATCAGCTCGTGTCGATGCATCAGTAAACGATGTGAATGCGTCATTAATTGCAAAAGAGCGTGGCATTGTATTCGGTGAAAAGTTTTTAAATAATGCTTATGGATATGCGAATATCATTCATGCGATTGTTCACGGTGAGAATCGCACATTTGAAATTAAAGGAACCTATGTGAAAGAATATGGTCCACGAATTGTAAGTATCAATGGATTTATTGTTGACTTCTTCCCTGCTGGCCACCTCATTTACATCCAACACAATGACCGTCCAGGTGTAATCGGAAAAATGGGGCAAATGCTAGCGGAATATGAACTTAATATTGCAACAATGCAGGTTGGTCGTAAAGAAATAGGCGGTGAAGCAATTATGATGGTAGCTATTGATAAAGCAGTGACTGACGACGTGCTGAGCGCTGTCCGTTCAATTGAGGAGATTACTTTAGCTGATAAGATTGAACTTTAATAAAAACAGAAAATATAAATCTAGAGGCTGACAAAAGTGGTGATCCACCTTTCTTCAGCCTCATCTCTTCAATTCGTTACTTGTAACACATCTCCAGGGTATATTATATCACTATTCAATTCATTCTTTCCTTTAATAGTTGCAATTGAAATTTCGTATTCACTTGCGATTCGATGGAGGGTTTCACCTGGTTGGACGACATGAATTAACTCATTAACCTGTGAAAAAAAGTCTAAATTTTGATCCACATGTATGAGCTCATCTTCTAAGTCATTCCACTCTTTGAGGTGTTCAACAGTTACATCATGTTTCTGAGCTAAGCTCCATAATGTATCCCCTTTTTCGACCGTGATCGTTAATTTCATATCTTGGCTATTCATTTTTCTATTTGGTGCCTTTTTAGTCTTTACTGAATCCAAATATGTAAAATTCTCTTTGACTTCTTCATTTTCTTCTAACAACTGATACCTTGCTGATAAAACTGTTTGGAATTCCTCTTGTTGTCTTTTTTCGTCATCTTCTTTTGCAACCAATGAATTTTGTTCATCTTTCAATACGAGTAGAGGGTCAATGGAATTAGTTTTACTAATGTTCCATTCACCGACATGAACTTCAAAATGCAAGTGATTACCTGAAGAACGTCCAGTATTGCCTACTGTACCAATCACTTGTCCTTTTTCAACCCGCTCACCTTCACTGACGAATCTTTCATGCAAATGAGCGTATACTGTTTCTAATTTATTATCATGGCTAACAAAAATTACGTTTCCATAAGAGTCTGAATAATAAGATTTAGTAATCGTCCCCTCTTTTATAGAAACAATTGGGGTTCCTTCTGGGGCTGCAATATCTATTCCGTAATGTCGTCCCCCTCTTGTCCCATAATGATCAGATAGATCACCTGTTGTTGGCCAAATGAGTGAATTTATTAAGTCTTCTTCTATTGTTTTTGCATATGTAGTTGCGGCTCCTACAAAAAGGATACTAATGAAGACTGCAATAGCAACCACAATTAATATCCGTTTAACATAATCTAACATGTTTGCCTCCTCTATTTTCTTAGAATGTGTGCCCTAAAAGATGACACACAATGTTATACTATGGAAGCTTGGTCCATTTTATTACAATAATTTTATTCAATCGCGCCTGAGTGGATAATTTCAACTTCAAAATTGAATTCTACATTGATATCCTTATACAATTCTTCCCATTTTTCAGGATCCCAATTCCTCGTTCGGCTTCGGTATTGTTCTCCAAGTCCAAGTGGATCAATATTTAAAGTCTTAAACTTTTCTATTAATTCTTCAGCTGTTTTCAGTTTAACTTCTTCCATTTCCTTTTCTAGCCGATCTATAAAACCAGGATCTTCAACATTAATCCGTTTGGAGCTGTCGGTAATCTCTCCTTTTACGTTAACATGATAGATAAAAGTAGGAGCTTCGCCTCTATTTTCAAGTGTAATTCTGTAAGATGATGTTATATTTTCTACACTAACAACTAACCCTTCTCCTTCATGGGTAAGTAAATGCTGCTGGGTACCGTGTTGTCCTCTCACTGTTAAATACCTTAAAACATATGATTCTTTTAAATTTATACTCGCGACATATTTGTCATGGTTAAACAATGCCGTACCAATTACCTTTAATTCATCTTCTGCTTTAACAAGCGGTAAATAGGCATCTCTACCATCATTGTACATACTGTATAAAAATAAATGTAAATTAGAAGGAGGGATTGCCCGCTGTTGAACGTGTTCAATTAAATCTGGAATAAATACTCCAATTCGATCTTCATTTTCGTTAGCTACATTAAAAATTTCTTTTGCGTTTCCATCAGAAACGGCTAATTGAACACGGTTAGGGACATCGGGATTTCTATATAAAGCATCCGCAAGATGTTCTATTCCTTCTTCTGCAATAGAATTACTAAAAATAAACACACGAGACTGACCTAATCTGATTGGACGTTGACTTTTCATATTAATGGCTTCTAGTGCACCATTGGTCGTCCTTCCCTTGGCTGACAGATGTTGGGAAAATAATGCACTTTCTTCTCCTTGTTCAACAAAGTTGGGAAAGGCAACACTTACTTCCTTTTCTTTGTCTTCTGTTTGATCATAAGCTACCCCGTGAACTAAAGATAATTCTTCAATGATATTCGTTTCAATGCAGCCAGATAGGGTGAAAGTGCAAAACAGGAAAATGATAAATAGCCATTTACATTGTTTCATTTTGACTTTTCCTCACTTTATTCGTAAGTTGCTGGATAATAAATAGTAAAGGAATATATACAAATACGATACCAAATCCAATATACGAGTAATATTCGTTTAAAAGGTTTACTTCATCTCGTGATACAAACAAACTTGTGGTTACCGCTAAAATAAGTAATACAGGAATTAGGACCTTTTTTTGTTGGACTTTAAAGACCTCTTTACAGGCTCGTGTCGCTGCCCAGATTGCTAAAGCAATGTTAGGAGCTACAATAATCATCCATAGAGAAATACTTATATATTCAAATCTTTCAATAAACGGAAGCTCTACAATTTTATATAATGTTAGAGTTGCCCATATGGTACGGCTTAATTGTTCTTCACTATAGAAAACTAAACTGATAATCATAATGAATAAATAAATAACTGTCGTATACAATGCACCTAGCTGTGCCCACTTTAGTGAGCTTTCCTTATTTTTTAAAAAGGGAAAGTACATCAATAATAATTCAAATCCTAAAAACGATAAGGTTGTATCTCTTGCTCCGATTAGCATTTCTCCAATAGTTTGCCTCCAAATCGGTAGTAAGTTAATAAAATTTGCAAATTCTAGCGGTAAAATTAACAGCAGAAATAACGGTATTGGTATAAATACACTAATAACAGCTAATCCAACTACTGCACGAAATCCACCATTTATTAAATACCAAAGTAGCAAAACTGCAACAAGACTAAAAACCCATGTTGGAATTTCAGTAAAAATCCATACTTGAATGACTTCAATATATGTTCGGAGTACAACAATAGCCAGTCCTAAAAAATAAAGAATTAATAAAACACTTAGAAATCCACCAAGCCATTTGCCAAACAATTGCTGATGAACAAAGACGATATCTCCACCACTTGGACTTAAAATCTTATAAATCATCCAGATTAAAATGTGAACAACTATTCCTCCTATTATTACTGCAATCCACGCATCAAACCCTGCCGTTTTAACGATGATACGTTGAAAGCCAAGAACGCCTACCCCAATTTGCATCGCATGAATAGTAAAAAATACTAAATAGGAGGAAATTTGAAAGTTCTCTTTTATTTTAGGATATGTCATCAGTTTCACCACTTCCATCCTTGAAGACTTTTACTCGTCAATGTCTTTTGTTTTCTTCACTCTTGAAGGATTAAAACGTTTCGTATCTCTAGGTCTCATTAAAACTGGCCGAGAAGAAAAGAATGTAAATGGCAACCGAAAAAATGCATCTTTCCAGTCTTTTATTCGTAATGGATAGACCGGCTCTAAATATGGTCTGCCTAACGATGTTAGCCTAACAAGGTGGGCAATCGTAAAAAGTAAACAAATGACGATACCAATTCCTCCTAATATCGCTGCCGCAATCATAATAGGAAAACGAATAATTCGAATTGTATTACCCATTTGATATACCGGTGTTGTAAACGAAGCTAACGCAGAAAGGGCCACGATAATGAGTAGTATATTACTTGTTAACCCTGCCTCTACTGATGCTTGTCCGATAACAATACCACCAACAATACCAATCGTTTGACCTACTTTTGTCGGCAGCCTTGCTCCTGCCTCACGTAACAGCTCAATCGTAAACTCTAAGAAAAGAGCTTCGATGATCGGTGGAAACGGAATATTACTGCGAGATGAGATTATGGTTGCTAACAAATCTTTCGGAATTAGCTCATAATGAAAAGTCAGTACGGCAATATAAATTGGTGCGGCAAGGACAGAAAATGATACCGCAAAGAAACGCAGAATACGAACAAATGAGGCAATATGCCACGGTAAATAATAATCCTCTAATGAAGAGAAGAACTCAATAAGTGTTGTCGGTCCAAAGAACGCTTCTGGAGAACCCGAACTCAACACAACGACTTTTCCTTCTGTTAAAGCAGCAGATACTCGATCTGGTCTTTCTGTATTTACATAAACTGGAAAAATCGAAAATGAACTATCAGATACCATTTGATTTAGCATCGAACTATCAAGAATTTGATCAAACTCAATATCCTCGATTCTTTGGACCATCGTTTTTACATTTTCTTGGTCGGCAATGCCCTCAATAAATAAAACGACGACCTTTGACTTTGTAATTTTTCCGACTTCTATTTCTTTGATCTGTAAATTAGGTAAAGGAAGTCGCTTACGAATTAAATTAATATTAGTATCAAGTGATTCAATAAACGATTCTTGTGGCCCCGTTACTGTAAACTCGATTTCAGGCATTCCGACATCACGTTCAAAATTAACACTTGCCTCTATGAGCAGACACTCTTCTTTGTCTGCTACGAGTTGCAAGAGGATATTCCCCTGTAACACTTTATTCTTAATTTCTCTCGTATCACTTGTAATCGTGACTTCTTCAATTGGAATTTTTTCTTTAAGAACTTCTATTCCTTCCGTTATATACTTATTAACATAAGGAAGCACGTCTTTGTGGAGCCTGTCAGGATCTACTAGTGATGAAAAGAACATCAATTTATACGGTACTGGTGAATTATAATGTTCATATGCATTAAAGTCAGTCGACTTTTGAAATACGTTTAGTACGGAAGTAATGGTTTCTTGCTGTCCTTGATTACTATGCATTTGTTTCACAAGCCATTTTAATAACATAGTCAACTTCTCCTAGCTTCTATTACTTCAGTTTCGTCTTAGTATAAGAAAACAGTGGAAATGTTATGCAATTATAGGATACATATAGAATGAGCTTAATCATAATCCCTATACATACGTAAAAAAGCTGCCCATTTCCCCTCATCTCCTTCATATAATAGGAGCTTGAAGTATTTAATGGACAACTTCTTTGCACTTGTAATATCTATACACACTTTTCTTTAAGTAGTGTTAATTTTAATCATTGATTATTGAATGGAAGCAACCAATTGCTCCTTATTTTGCGATGAAAACACTTCGACTGTTATTTTTCCAGAATTTAAAGAAACATGTGTTTTTAAGATGACAGGGAAGTTATATGGGTTAGAAAAAACGAAATCTGGACCACCCCAAGATACTGTTGCATCTCGATTAGCAGGAACATAACCAATCTCTCTTGAATGACTATACCTTTCGACGACTTGTAAACCAGCAGCATCAATCGCATTAAATAATGTTGAGGATGTTTGACAAATCCCCCCACCAATGCCCATAACAAATTCTTTATTGACGATTTCTTTTGCTTCTCTATATCCTCGTTCCACGGTTCGTTGTCCTACCACTTTATTAAAAGAGAATTCATCCCCTGGTCCTAGAACATAATGTTGGATTGAGTCAGCAGATAGCTTAATATTAACAGAACGTCCTTCTACACTTGGATTAAAATGAGTAGAATAAGTCCCAATATTAACATCTAGTATTCCAATTAATTGTTCCTCTGATACTGTAGGTTTCTTTTCATAGATTGGGAGTATTAGTTCTTGATCATGCACATCTAGTTCTTGAATTTTAGAAACAAGTTCTTTCTCAGATAAAATTACTTGTTTTTGCCCAGGTATAATTTTCCCATCTGGAGAAATAGTTGGATTGCGCATCGGTTGATCAATATTTCGAGCTAGTTTAGCTGCGAATTGAGCTAACAAGTCCTCATCTAACCCTTCTGAATTAGAAAAATAACCATATTCATTTAATACAATAACTTCTTCTTCATCCGTTCGCTCATCAATTAATACAACTTCCCACTTCACTGGTTTCTTATAATTTTCTATTTCATTATGAACGAGCCCATGATTTCTCGAACTCTTTTCTTCTTCAGCTGCAACCATTGAAGAAAAACAAAATGAAAAACTTATAATAACAACAATAAAGACCCAGAGCTTTTTCAACCCTACTCCCCCTTTTGTATCGTTTCCACTCGTTAATTTATGATGGAAATTTATAGAAATGAACAAAATAATAAAAATTTTTTCTTCTACCTATAAGACGTATCTTACCACTAAACGGTTTCAATATTTCAAAATTTCCCAATAAAAAAACACGTCAAATTTCGACGTGTTTTGCAGTAGTTATTTACCTTTTCGTTTTCCTTCACGAAATACGATAGCACTTCGCTCATATTCCACATCTTTAACTCCCATTCGATGGTTAACAACTCGAGCAATTGCGAAGAAGTAGTCAGATAAGCGATTTAAGTATTTTAAGACGACAGGATTTGTTTCTGAGTCTCGTTGTAACCGTGAAACATACCGCTCGGCACGACGAGTTACTGTTCTGCACACATGAAGAGTAGCAGCTGCAGGAGAACCACCAGGCAGGATAAATCGCTCAAGTTCAGGTGCTTCCTTAATGTATTCATCAATTCGTTCCTCTAAAAAAGTAACCATCTCTATATTCGCTTTATAAGGACGATCTTCAGTTGCTTTAAGCATCGCTAAATCCCCACCACAATCAAACAATTCATGCTGTATTTTGACAAGCTCATTCAATATATCTTGAAAGATTTCTGGATGAAGTTGCGTAATTGCCTGCCCTACAAAACAGTTCACTTCATCTGTCGTTCCATAGGCAACCACTCGCGTATCATCTTTTGTTAACCTCCCTCCAATAACACTCGTCTTTCCTTCATCTCCTGTACGTGTGTATAAACGCATTTTACATTCCCCCAATTATTTTAATTGTTCAGAAATCCCATACCATATACGGTAAACTTTATTAGCCTGTGTTACAATATCCTGATAACACCAACCAACTAAATCACGCCATAGGCGGTCGTCCTTTTGAATAGGCACAATACCTTTTCCAATATCATTGCCTACTAGGACTATTGTTCGGCCACTACGCTCTCTTTCCCATTCGACCCAGTGATCTAATAAAAGATTAAATTTGGCACGACCATCTTCAAATAAAAAAAATCGTTTAAGAACCGTGTCCATGCCAAAAATGACACACACTTGTCGATTCGGCAACTGTGTAAGTTCATTCACTGAAACATCTTCTTCATACCCATTATAACAAACAAATTCGTCGATATGGTCTATTTTATAGTGTGAATAAACCCAGCTTCGTTTTCCATTAAAGGCGCCTCCTGTAACAAATTCCAACGCTCACCCCTCCTCATTTGCTCTCCATCTGTAACAAGTGAATACCCTTGACCATAACCAATATTCCAATCCCAAAACCCTTTGTTTGTAGAAGAGCATTGAGAAAGAATGAAGCGAATCGGTCCTCCATGACTCAAGATCACTATATGCTTTAGTTGTTGTTCTAGCGCATACACAACCACTTTGTTCCATCCTTCCAAAACCCTTTCTTGAAACTGTATATAAGCTTCTCCATTAGGAGGGGTAACTACAGTTTGATTTTCCAACCATTTTTTATATAGAAGGTCGTCTTTAAGTTCCTCATATGTTTTGCCTTCCCAACAGCCAAAGTCGAATTCTCTTAAACTTTTACTTTGTTTAATATGTACGTTAGGAAAAAGAGTTTTCGCAGTATCTACACACCTCATTAAATCGCTAGAAATAATAACTTCTGGAGCTAAGTATGAATAGTTTTCTTTTGTTGATTGAAGTAAATGATATCCTTTTTGGTTCAATGGAACATCTGTCCATCCTAAATATCGTTTTTGTTCGTTATATTCTGTTAAGCCATGCCGTAATAGAGTAATAGTGATGCGAAGAGCCATAAGATGACTTCTCCTCCTTCTACTAATGTACCGAGTGTATCCCCCGTAATACCACCAAACTGTTTTCTAAAAAATGAAAAACTTACGAGTAAAATAAGGATTGAAATAATCATTAATCCTAGTGCTATCAAAAAGTAGGTAGACAATAATAAAAATATGAAAGCTAAGATTAGCACTCCCCAAAAATAAAAACTTAATTGAGTTTGCGGCATTAAATTTTGTTGAACAGAATATGCCATCCCTTCTTCTCGTGCTGGTTTACCAAACATTAAGGCACCAGCCATAAGCCAGCGCGAAAAAAATGGTATAAATAAGATATAAAACCAATACTGATCAGCCATTTCTAGCACTTGGAAAATAAAGAGATACTTTCCTATGAGGAGAAAAAATAATGAAATTACAGCAAAGGCGCCCACTCGTGAATCTTTCATGATGGTTAATTTTCGTTCTTTGCCCTGGCGTGAAAAAATACCATCACTTACATCCATCCATCCATCAAGATGTAGCCCACCCGTTAAAGCAACAATAAGAAGTAGCAAAAAAAAACTACTAATTGTTGTTGGGAGCATGAGCCACTCAATCATGAATAGAGAACACACTGTTGCGACACAACCAACGATTAAACCTACTAGGGGATATAAAGAGACAGAAGTAGATGCGGTTTTCTTCGTCCACGGAACTTCCTTTTTAATCGGGATGGTCGTCAGCAGTTGCAACGCTAATATTAGCCCATCTAATTTGCCAACTTTCTCATGATTATTCATTTTCTCTCTTCCAACTTTCAATCAAGTCAATGACATAGTCCAAATCTAAATACATTTCAACATGATCGGCCAGTCTATCATATGCTAAATCTCTTACTTCTTGTAGTTTTAGTACTTTTCCTTGCTGAAGCCCCTTTTTTACGCGAAGTTGGTTAAGCCATGCTGTTCGCCATTCATCATTATGAAATACATGATGAAAATACGTACCGATCACTTGCCCATTATTTATACAAATTCCTTCTGTTCTTTCCTCAATTTCCAGAAAAGGTTCAATACGTTTATCAGTGGAAACCGTGCTCCCTAAATGAATTTCAAAACCTACTATTTCTTCTTTACATTGCCAATGTGAGGATACAAGTTTTCCTTTAGAGCGTATCGTTATTTTTTTCTCGTTAAAATGTGTTTTTAAAGGAGCAATTTTTAAACCTTCTATTGTTTGCCCAATAATACCTGTATCTGTGCCCGCTTCGTCTATTAGTTTTTCTCCTAGCATTTGATATCCGCCACACAGCCCTATAATCGTTCCACCTGCTTGAACATATTGAGATAAGACAATATCTAATCCCGTTTCTTTTAAAAACGTTAAGTCATGAAATGTACTTTTCGTTCCTGGGATAATGACGGCATCTGGTTTCCCAAAATCACGTTTGTCCTTTACGAAACGTAAATAAACATCTTTCTCCTCTGTTAAAGGTTCAAGATCCGTATAATTCGAAACATAAGGTAAAGCAATGACCGCAATATCTATGTCATTTTCTTCTCGCCCACCCCTTTTAATAAGGTTGTTTTGAATGGAAAGAGAATCTTCCCCTTCAATTGATATATGGTCATAATATGGAATAACCCCGACCACTTTTATTCCTGTGTACTCTTCAAGCCAAGAAACACCATCCGTAAATAAGCTAATATCCCCTCGAAACTTATTAATGATGATACCTTTGACACGTTTTCGTTGTTCTTCTGAAAGCAGCTGAATAGTACCAATGACACTCGCAAACACACCGCCTCTTTCTATATCAGCGATTAATATAACAGGAACATCGGCTAACTCGGCAACTTTCATATTGACGAGTTCACGGTCGTTTAAATTAATTTCCACAGGGCTACCTGCACCTTCAATGACCACATAATCATAGTTATTTTCAAGCTCAGTTAATGCTTGTTGAATAGCTCGAATTCCTTTTTCATAAAACAATTCACGGTAATTTCGACCAGAGAATGTCGTATACACTTCCCCAAATAATACTACTTCAGAGTCCATCGAACTACGCGGTTTTAATAAAATTGGATTCATATAAACATTTGCTTGCGTATGAGCAGCTTCAGCTTGGACACCTTGGGCTCTACCAATTTCTTTCCCGTCAATAGTAACATAGGAGTTATTAGACATATTTTGTGATTTGAAAGGAGCCACTCTTTTATTTTTACGAGCAAGTATTCGACAGATACCTGTAACAATTACACTTTTTCCAACGTCTGAGCCTGTTCCTTGAAACATAATTCCTTTCATTCATACGCCACCTCCTTTTTAATAAGTGGAAGACCAGCTTCTACTAAATAAGCTTGATCACATAATGCCACAATTTTTTGATGAAGCTGACCGATTAACTTCATATAAGCGATTGTACTTTCATCGTTTGGAATAATATCTTCAAACAATTCATTAGTCACAACAATTACAGGAATAGGAAGCCGTTGCAGCGCCTCAAAAGTCCGAAAAAAGCGGTTCAATAATTGTTGTCTGAATGATAGGTCCTTCCATCGCTCGACTCCCTTTTCGATTCCACTAAAGAATTCTTCTGTGACTAGACCTGTTAAACAATCAAGGACCACAACATCATTTTTTTGAAAATGAACGGCTAACTCTTCAATATGAGTGTTTTTTTCATGAGTCACATATACTTTACCCCTCATTTGACGTTCTTCAATATGGCGCTGAATTCTTGCTTCCATTTCCGCATCTGTTCGTCTACTCGTCGCTATATAATGAATTACACCATTTTCAAGGACTTGCTTTTCAGCTATTTCCAAGGCAAAAGAACTTTTTCCGCTTCGAACTCCTCCTGTCATAAAAATGATCATGGCCGCTGTGACCACCTCTCTAATACTGAAAGTAGTAGATCATTATCTTGTCGAGTCTTAATGGCTAAACGAATGTACTTACCTTCAAGACCTAAAAAGTTATACGTATGGCGTGGAATGACACCGTTTCGAATAAGAAAAGTAATTAACGGTGTTAAATCTTCATTGGTTCCTTTTGGCTTTAATAAATAAAAATTTACTACTGAAGGCGAGACTTCATAACCAATATCGCTTAAGAGTTTAAACATCCTCTTTCTTTCTTCCCGGATAAAAGTTTTAGTGTCAATCGCATGTTCCTCATCACTTATACAATCTAGCCCTACTTGTTGAGCCATCCCATTTACACTCCATGGCTGCTGAAACTTTTTCAATTCACTAACGAATTCCTTACGGGCAACGACATACCCTAACCTAAGCGATGGGATCGCATACATCTTCGTTAACGATCTTAAAACAACTAAATTATGAAACTCTTCTATGTATGGAATAACACTTACATTTTCAGTACAAAAATCGTAAAATGCTTCATCTATGATGACGGTTACATTTTTCTCTCTTGCTCTACTAAAAACTTGGATGAGAGTAGATCGTTCTATCGTTGTCCCCGTAGGATTATTAGGATGACAAAGAAAGAGAATATCCACCCCATTTATTGCTTCAAGGAGGCTTTCCACCTGAATATCCCAACTACTTTCTTGCAATAGTTGATAACGAATAATCTCACAATCATAGGTGAGACACGCATCTCGATATTCTGAAAATGTTGGTTCAACAATGAGGACTCGTTTCTTACGAAAATAGTTCGCAATTAATAAAATAAGCTCTGCCGCACCATTTCCAACTATCAATTGATCAATTGATACATTAAGATCATTGGCTAGCTTCTCTCGTAATTGAGAAGCATGAGGGTCAGGGTAGGTTGTAATTGCTTCAATATATTGATTCCAGCGGTCGCGAACAACTCGAGGTACACCTAAGGGATTTACATTTTCACTAAAATCAATTGCATGTTCGGGCAGCTGTAATCCCATAGCTTGAACAAAGTAATGTGGATTTGCTCCATGACTAGGTAACGACATACAAAATACCTCCAATTATCCAAAGCACCAATAAGAAGAAAATAATAGTAACTTCCATGATCTTAATCGATTGCTTAATATGTTTAGCTGAAATAGACATCATGGGAATCCCCATTTTTGCGCGATCAGATATCATACCTTTGTATTGATTTCGTCCACCAAGCTGTATTCCGAGTAAACTAGCTACAGCTGCTTCACCCCAGCCACTATTTGGACTCGGATGTTTTCTCGCATCTGTCCATAGAATTTGATAGCATTTAGCTTTTTTTTGCTTAGAAAAACTTGGATTAAAAGTAATCATTAGTAGTCCTGTTAACCTACTCGGAATTAGATTTAACACATCATCAAATTTAGCTGACGCCCAACCAAAATCCTTATATTTCTCACTTTTATAACCAACCATTGAGTCACATGTATTCACAGCCCTATAGAGCATTGCAAGAGGTGCACCACCGATTAGTGCAAAAAAAAGGGGAGCGGTTACGCCGTCACTTGTATTTTCCGCTACTGTTTCTACTGTTCCTCTAATAACTTCAGCTTCTGATAAATGTTCCGTATCTCTTCCTACGATATACGAGAGCTTTAGGCGTGCTTTTTCCATCTCATTTAATTCTAGTGGTTTCAATACTTCTTCAGCAGCTTCTTTTAAACTACGAGCGGCAATCGTAAACGAAATAATAATTGCTTCTAGTAATATACCTACAGCAGGATGAATAGTATAGGCTAGTATTATAGGAACAAGAGTAAGACAAAATACAGTCATACAAATTATAATTAGAAAGATGCTTCCTCGTAGTTTTTTTTGCTTTCCTACGTTAAGTTTTACATCCAAAAATGCAATTAACTTACCAATACCTACTACTGGGTGGGGAATATGCCTCGGATCCCCAACCATTCGATCGATTAGCACAGCTAAGGAAAGTGCAATTAAATGGTTTACAAGAATCATTCAATTTTCCTTCTTTCTTTATTTCTCTTAACCGCTTCATTCGTTGCTTCATATACCGCTCGGGCAATCGTTTTGCCTATGGGGGTGATCGTCCCCGCATACGGATGTTCCACACCAGTTTGTGAAGCTGCTACCATGATACTATCTGTAGATGTTCCCGTAGCAAGCGTATTTGTTTGTGGATCTATAATATTTTCATCAAAAAGAGCCTTAGCTTTTGCTTCAGTTGCCGTCATTACAGCTTGAACAAAAGCTGCATCCGATAAATTACCTTCTATAAAAATCCACGTATTAATTGTTCCTACCGTTTGTAGAACATTCTCCTGCAAATAAGCCTTTGAAGCATCAACTGCATTCGAAACACCTGCGGTTACAACAACGAAAACAGTAAATGCTTCGTTCGTGTATGTTTTAAAAGAAGCGTCTTCTAAGATTGCAGCGGTCATCATCCCAACTGTACCTTCAAAATCAACATTATGATTTCTTAAATATTGTTTATACTCATCTTCTACACAATCACAATTATAATCTTTATGGACATGTCGATTAAAAAAAGTTGTATTCCAACTAAATCCCGCACCAATTACTGCTGAAGAAAAGGTCTTTAAATGAATAGGGCTCGTTACTTTAATAAATTCTTCTGTTTTTTCAAGTTCGAAACGATTTATTAGCGATCGCTCAGTTTCTAGTGACTGTTTCGGTTGTAGTGTAATTAACGGACTTGGTACAGACGGATGTTCTCTTCGTCCCACTTTCGCTTGGTAGACATCCTGTAACTTTTTTTCATCCATAACATGAGCAGGGCTATCAAGTGAGCAAACCTTACCTTCATCTAGTAATAAAATACGGTCACAATATAAACTTGCCATGTTTAAATCATGTAAAATGGCAATTACGGTTAAGCCTTTTTCACGAGACCAAAGTTTTAAAGAGTCTAATAAACTCATTTGATAAGAAATATCTAGATGATTAGTAGGTTCATCTAATAGTAATATGTGTGGTTCTTGTGCTAGTGCACGAGCGAGCATCACTCGTTGACGTTCCCCACCACTCAATGAATGAAGTGGTAAATCTCTAAATTGAACCACTCCTGTTAACTTCATCGCTTCTTCAACGATTTGTTTGTCTTTGTTACTAGAAACTTGAAACCAACCTTTTTGGTGGGCATAGCGGCCGAGTTGAACGATTTCTTCAACAGTATAAGAAAAGGACGTATCCGATTGTTGAGGTAAAACGGCCATCCACCTAGCTAACTCTTTTGCTGAGTATGTCGTAATACTTTTATCTTGAAGAAAAATATCACCAGATTGTAAAGGAAGTAAACCACTGATCATTTTTAGAAGGGTTGTTTTACCACTCCCATTCGGACCTAGTATCCCAAATATTTCGCCCTTTTCTACAGAAAACGAAACATCATTAATAATATTAACATTCCCATATCCGCCTTTAACGTCTGTTACTTGTAAAATCATCACCTTCACTCCATCCATGCAGATTATAATCTATGACGTTGTCGGATTAAGATCATCGCAAAGACAGGGCCTCCGACAAGAGCAGTTATGACTCCAATAGGTAATTCTGTTGGGGAAATGATTGTACGAGCGACTAAGTCCGTTAAGATAAGGAATCCTCCTCCAATCAAAACGGAAAGAGGTAATAAATGTCGGTGATCTGGTCCCCATATGAGTCTAGTTAAATGTGGTATCACTAAGCCGACAAATCCAATCGTTCCCGAAACAGCTACAGCCGACCCTGTTAATAATGCAGCTCCGAGTAAAATCAATATTTTACGCGATTGTACGTTGACACCAAGATGTTTAGCGGTTTCTTCACCGAACGCTAATGCATTGAGCTCTCTTGCATTAAGAAGTAGAATGATTAATCCTGCTAAAAAGAATGGAGAAATTAAATATACATAGCTCCAGCCCCTCATCGAGACACTTCCCATTAACCAGCCAATTATTTGTCTAAGCTCTTCTCCTGTTAAGGCAATCATTAAAGAAATCATCGACCCAAGAAAAGAACTTAAAATAATTCCAACTAATATGACCGTATGTGCTGCCATCGAACGATTAAGAGCTTTTGCAAAAAATATAACTACAAATAATGTAAAAAAACCAGAAACTATACTGACGACTGGTAACGTGTAAGCACCTAAGTAAGGTATTGTAATCCCAAAAAATAATACCGCTACTGCTCCAACTGCAGACCCAGATGAAACTCCTAGTGTATATGGATCAGCCAACGGATTTTTTAAGAAGCCTTGGAAAGCAGCCCCTGCTAAGGCAAGGGCACCTCCAACAAACATGGCTAATAAAACACGTGGAAAACGTATTTCCATTACAATATTTACATACATCGGATCAACTTCTGTTGCAATAGGTAACCCAATCCATTCTCTTCCTAACACCGTAAGAACTTCAACGAATGAAATAGGGACACTACCTAAAGCAATACCTGAGACGATAGATATAAATAAAAACGCAAAACAAATAATATATGCGAGTGTTATATTAGTTTTCGAAAACATCTGGGTAAATAAGTTTTGCAAGTTTTTCGACCCCTTCAATTAAGCGAGGACCAGGACGTTCTACAATATTCGCTTCAACGTTATAAACTCTTTCGTTTTTAACCGCTTCTACTTCAGTCCAAGCAGTACGAGCCAAAACATCTTCTACTGCATTCTCCATTCCTTCTACGTGTCCATAAGTCGTAATAATGACATCAGGATTTAAAACAACAGCATCTTCTTCAGTAAACATCGGCCATCCATCTTGATTACCTGCTGCGTTTTTCGCATTGATCATTTCTAACATTTCATGCATAAATGTTCCTTTTCCTGTTGTATACATGTCTGGAGCTGGCCAAATTTCAACCCAAACTGTAGCCTGATCAGCTTCATCTATTTCACTAGCTTTTGTTTGAATTGCCGTAATTCTATCTTGCATTGATATAATCACATTTTCAGCTTCTTCGGCATTTCCTAATGCATTACCAACCATCTGGATAGAGTCATATAATTCGTCAAAAGATGAAGCATTTTTCACGACCAATACGGTCACACCCGCGTTACGAATTTGATCTAATCCTTCTTCACTATTCATTGCATTGGCTAACACTAAATCCGGGTTGGATGCAATAATCTTTTCAACATTGAACTCCATTCCACCGATGGACTCAATTTCTTTCACTTCTTCAGGAAAATCATCATTATCAGTAACCGCAATTAGTCGATCAAAACCATCTAAAGCATAAACAATTTCTGTATTACTTGGAACGAGTGAAATTAACGATTGTGGCTCTTCCTCGATTATTACTTCTGTTCCTGTTGCATCTGTAATTGTAATTGGAAACGCTGTAGCTTCCCCACTACCAGTTGTTTGGTCTTCTGTTTCCTCAGATGGTGTTTCTTCTGTTTGTGGCTCTTCTTGATTATCTGTACCACATGCTGTCATTAATCCTACAATGAGTATTGAGGCAACTAACCACATATACCATTTTTTCAAACTCTCCAACCCCTTTTTCGATATCTTTTTAGTATTCAATGAATGAATTTAGAAAAGGAAAATATGTACAAAAATAAAAACTCTCCTTCATCGGAGAGTTTAGGTTACAGTTTAATAGATCTCCTGTTAACACTTAAATGACTACTTACATTCGAATAAGTGTCGTTCTCGTTTGAACAATCAGGTCACTCTATATTACAAGAGTATGATCTTATCACACTGCTCCCCTTTTCCACGAAGGTTACACAATCCTTTAAGGCAGGTCTCCTGACTTGTACTTTAGGTGGTTCCTTCACCTTCCCATCTTTTTATTATAGACAGTGGTATACTGAAGGAATTTAGTACTTACAGTGGCGGGACCGTGTTGGATTTGCACCAACTTCCCTTTTCACACTCACGTGAGTGACCTTAAAGTTTACAATATATTCAATTCATTGAGATACGACTCCATTATACAAAATAAAAGATTATTCGTCTATATAAAGTGAAACTTTATTCAGTGGGGGTTTTCCTTTATCCCCCACTGAATATTAGTTGAACCAATCGGGTTGTTACTGAGGCCCACAGGATGTGGGTCACACAGACGTTGCAACAGGACGTGGCGACCTTAGTCTGTGTTCAATCGTCTCCCACTTATCCTTTATTGATTCCTCAAAGTCTTGAAGTGGGAGTCTTAGCGCCCAGTTAAACGGGATAAAACTTATACGCTCGTTTTTAGGTTAACAGTTTTTGCAAACTGCCTACCAAACTCTTTACACTCTTCTTCTTCGCCGTCTGGACTAAGCTCAATTTTAAGACCTTGTTGAGCAACTACACCGTTTCTTTCTTCTACCATCGCTTCTAATAAATCAACGGCTCCACAAAAGATTTCGTACGCTGTATCCCCTGATCCAAAAACGGCAAATTGTTTATCCGAAAGATCTAATGTTGCCATTTCATCATACAAATCTAGGAACTCATCTGGAAGTTCTCCATCTCCCCAAGTATAAGCACCTAACACGATTGCATTAAAAGCATTTAGCATATCTGGATCACAATCAATTACATCGATTTTCGTTACATTTACCTTTTCTTCCTTTAGACCTTCTTCTATTAAGTCAGCAATCGCTTCTGTATTCCCTGACATACTAGCATAAACAAGTAAAACGTCCTTCATTTTTCATTTCCCCTTCCAAATTTTATGTAAGTTATTCTCTTTTGGTTGCTTTTTAGACTCTTTTGAAAGTATATTAAAATGCTCACTTGGCTACGGTCCAAAAAACAAATCTTTACAACTGATTAGAAAATGGTCTTAATGTAAAACCTGTTTCAAATTACTGTTTCGGTTAGTTGCTTGTTCGTGTATTTGATTTGAATGTATTGTTTCATAATGACCAGCAACGACATAATGTTGATTATGATTTGCAATTCTCCAACCGTGACCTCTTACTTTATTGCAAGGAACGACAATGTTATTTTCTATATGAATCCGTGAAACTGTCGCATACCCGTCTTTACCTTGTGATGAGGTAACATAAATAAATCCATTATCTTCAGTGACATCTAAAAAACTTGCTTGACTTTCCACTTGCTCAAACTCATTCCAGAAATAATCATTATTTTTACTCAAAAGACTACAATATTCAATCTTTCCTTTTGTCCCTTTACACGAGCCGCCTGCTACTAATAAATAATTTTCATATACAATTATGGAAGAAACCATAGAATTCATTTCCTTTTTCACCCATGACATTTTTAGGCTACTTAAATCCAGTTTCCATATTCCTCCATAAGTACGATGAATTTTCGTACCAATGAAAAGGAAATTGTTTAATAAACATAATGAACGAACGGATGGTTGATTATCTTTCAATCTTACAAACGGCTGAACCTGGCACCATGTATCACCAAAATCATAAGAAAAAAATAAGCAATTGTTACCGTGAGTAATGACTATACCTCTAGAATTACCAACTACACTCCAAATCGTTGTTGTAGTTGGTAAGAACTTATGCTCCCATGTTTTCCCTCCGTCCCAACTTTTTAGAAAAACACCTTTTTCCCCGACCGCATACAAAATTGAACAAACTTTTATTAGCTTTACGATACGAAAAGGGAATGGAAAAAGACTGGTTAAGCGATTTCCAACCAAACGATAAACCCCTTCCCTTTCGATGGCCACTATGTATTCTCCATTTTGATCCTTACAAACAGCTGTACCACCTCGGAAAGTGTTTTTCATTGTGTTCACAATCAATTCCTCCACCATAGTTAATAATGAAAATCATTTTCAATAACTATAATAAATGATAATGATTTTCATTGTCAATATATATTCAAAAAAAAAAAGTCCTATAGACAATCAAGATCAGTTATCGAGGAGAAAATATAAAATACACACAAAATAGAGGTGCAAATCACATGATGATTAGCACCTCTATTTTTATTGATACCTTTTATAATATTACAACAATTGTCATATCACTCTTATTAAAAAGCGTACAAGCAAAGGTGTAGCGGACTCAGTACTGATTTGTGTAAAAAACAGTGATTTCTTCGGTCTGATGTAATTAGTAGATCATTTACTAATTATTAGCACTCTTCTCTCCTTAAACCGAGGCTGTTAGCCATATCGACTTCTCCTCTTAGTGACAATTGTTCCTTATGAAACAAGATTTTTCGTTACTTTTCATCTTATTCTTCTGTTTTTCGAGGAATTTGAAACGTAAATGTCGTGCCTTCATTCACTTTACTATGAACTGATATTTCTCCACCGTGAGCTTCAACAATATTTTTTGCTATCGCTAAGCCAAGCCCAGTTCCTGACCTCCCACGAGTTCTTGCTTTATCCGCTTTGTAAAACCGTTCAAACACAAACGGTAAATCTTCTTCTGGAATTCCTGAACCACTATCTTGGATATCAAAACGCAAATAGTTTTCATAAGGTTGAACCTTTAATAGAACCGTCCCACCTTTATTCGTATGGCGAATGGCATTATGAATTAAGTTTGTTAACACTTGTTCCACACGATCTGGATCTAGCTCTGCTGTTTTAACAAAATCAGCAATTTCTCCAGACAAAGCGATTCCTTGTTCTTTTGCTAAACCTTGGAACTTACGAATAATCTTTTCTGACAATTCTTTTGCGTTAACCATTTGTACGTGTAATTCAATATGACCCGCTTCCATTCTTGCTAAATCAAGTAGCTCATTTACAAGTCGTCCCATTCTTAATGATTCATCATAAATAATTTGAGCAATTTCTTTTTTCTCTTCATCCGTTTGAGCAATGTCATCAATAATCGCTTCACTATATCCTTGTAGCATCGAAATTGGCGTTCTTAATTCGTGAGAAACATTGGCAATAAAATCTTTACGAAGCTTATCTAATCTTCTTTCTTCCGTTATGTCGCGAATCACTGCAACAGCCCCACGTACGAACGTTTTATCGTAAAGTGGCGAAAGTATTATAGCCCAGCTTCTCCCTTGGATATCAATTTCCATCGCTTGTTCTTTCTCTATCGCAACTACTTGTTGGAATAGCTTTTTTATCGATTTTGGTAAATCTTCCGCTTTTCCATCTAAGCCTTGGTCATAATACCAAGCTTGTAAAAATCGTTCAGCAGGTGGATTTGTAACAACAATTGTTCCTTTTCTGTCAATCGTTATTACTCCATCCGCCATACTACTCAAAATTCTAGATAGTTGCTCTTTTTCTTGATTTAATGCAACATAATTTCGATTTAGCTCACGTCCCATTCGATTAAATGCTATCGCAAGCTGACCGATTTCATCATGCGTTAGTATCGGTACCTTCGTATCAAACTTCCCTTCGGCCACTTCCATCGATGCTAGACGCATCTTTCTTAAAGGGGCAGTTACTCTCGATGAAAGAAAAAATGCAAAAATTGTCGTTAGTACGATGGCGATACCTGCAGAAAAATAAATAATTCTTTTTGTTTCTCCTGTCGTTTCCTCAAGTGCTGAAAGAGATTGATATAAAAACACAGCCCCATTTTCATTCGTCATTTGAACAGGTCTACCAACAATCATTACTTCAGTATGCACTTCAACCCCGTTTGAATAAAAAGGAAAATCCCCTTGACTTACGACTTGCTCACCTTGTTCAAACACTTGTGAAAGGATTTCATCTTCATAGAATATTTCAACGGGCAAGTCCACATTCACAGTATCATTCGCAGAGTACCAATGATTTTCGTCTTCACTAATAATGACTACCTTTGTTTCATAGGACTCAGCAATTTTTGAAATCGTTGATAAAGCGGTTTCTTCACTTTCATACTCTTCAATAATGGTCGCTACCATTCTAGCATGGTTCATCAACTGAGATTCGGCTTCATTCACATGGAACTTTTCAAAATATTGAAGAAGCATTACCATCAACACAGACAATACGACAGAAACGAGTGCTAATATCGTAAACCAAAGCTTACCAACAACACTTCGCCAAAGCATTACCCTTTCACTGCCTCGAATTTATAACCGACACCCCACACCGTGGATATCATACTCGCTGCTTGAGGAGAAACTCGATTTAATTTTTCACGTAACCGTTTTACATGAGTATCAACCGTTCTTAAGTCACCAAAGAAATCATAATTCCACACATCTTTTAATAACTGTTCCCGCGAGAACACCTTATCTGGTGACAACGCTAAATAATGTAGTAATTCATACTCTTTCGGTGTCAAATTAATTTCTGTGCCTTCAACTGTAACACGGTGTGCATCATTATCAATCGTCAAGTGTGAAAAAACTAGGATATCTTTTGATCCCGTATCCGTTTGCAAAAATTTCGTTGAAGAAGAACGACGTAGTAGCGCTTTCACACGAAGGACTACTTCTCTTGGACTAAACGGTTTCACAATATAGTCGTCAGTCCCTACTTCAAACCCTTGAACACGGTTCGCCTCTTCTCCTTTTGCTGTAAGCATGATAATCGGTGTTGCTTTTGTTTTTCGTAGTTCCTGACAAACTTCAATTCCGTCTATTCCAGGCATCATAATATCTAATAGGATTAAATCATAATCTTCATTTAATGCCATTTCTAAAGCAATCTCGCCATTCTCAGCATCTTCTACTTGATAATTTTCCCTTTCTAAGTACATCTTCAATAAACGACGAATACGCTCTTCATCATCAACAACTAAAACCTTTGCTTCAAAATCCATACGAACGACTACCTCCCAAAATAAACACTTATATTAATATTAGCATGACAATATTCTCTTTATTTTAACATGTTTCTACTATAACCAAAAAGATACAATTATGAGGCTGACTCATAGTAAAGAGTCAGCCTCAATAAGTTAAGCGTACGAATGTAGTCCTGCAATAACTAAATTAACAAATATAAGGTTAAACATAATAATCGCAAAACCAATTACACATAACCATGCCGAACGCTCACCGTGCCATCCACGAGAAAGACGTAAGTGTAAATAAGCTGCATAGAATAAAAATGTAATAAGCGCCCATACTTCTTTAGGGTCCCAACCCCAGAAACGAGTCCAAGCAATTTGAGCCCAGATCATTGCAAATATTAGACCACCGAGTGTAAAAATGGGGAAGCCGATTGCAATGGCGCGATAACTTAATTCATCCACACGATCTGCATTAACCCCTTTTAATATCGGCTGAATGGCAGCGCCAATTGGTTTTCTTAGGATTAAACGTAGCAACCAGTACAACACAAGTCCAGCTATTAAAGACCATACAACCGTATTGGCATCATTACTACGTAACCAAGCTGGCATTTCAATTAAAGCATTCATCCGATTTTCGGTTAACATTTCACCTTCGTTCGGTCCTAGTAGCGGTGGTAAATTATACACCATTTCAGCTGGTTGATCTAATTCGTTCACATAAGAAAATTTCGCCTCATAATTAAAGGCATTAAAAATATAACCGATTAAAATGAAACCAACAATTGCAACAATACTATATAAAATAATCTCTAATGATCTCGTTTTTTTATTTTTCTTCGAGTAATCAATTGTACGAAGTAAATAAATTAAACCCGCGGCAAATCCAATTGCTAATATTCCTTGGCCTAATGCAGTAGTAATAACATGAATCTTCAACCAAATACTTTGTAAAGCAGGAATTAGCGGTGATACTTCGCTTGGAAAAACCGATGCATACGCTATAATTAACATGACAGTTGGCATTGCAAACAACCCAAGAATGTTTGAACGATAGATGGCATATATAATAATAAAAGCAAGTCCCATCATAATACCTAAAAAGGTCGTATATTCAAACATATTACTTACAGGTGCATGTCCTGCAACAATCCATCGAGTAATAAAATAACCCATAGCAAATAAGAAACCAGCGATCGCTGAGATAAATCCAAATGTTCCCCAGCGATTACCGTTCATTTCCCCTTGTTTATCACGCCACTTCTTTCCTGTGATCGATACAGCAAAGAAAATCGTTGACGCTAAATACAAGAAGAAAGCAACCAATAACAAATTACTACTTAATGCTGCCATCTTGCTCTTCCTCCTTAGGTTCTTTCTCTTTTTCCTTTTCAGCCACTTGGTCAACTGGAGAGGAGAGTTCTGTTCCCACAATGAGGCGATCGATCTCATCTTTCAGTGAACTCCAGTTTTTATTAGTATGACCTGCTATCCATAATTCTCCATTTATACGTTGAATCCATACTCTTCGATGGACCCAATAAGAACCTTGGATGAGTCCTACCATAAAGATGAACCCACCTACCATTAATATTCCTAATGTATAGTCTTTTCTAACTGTCAAAGCAGTTACATGTTTCGTTTCAACACCATTAAAACGTAATTGGTAATCATTTTCTCCAAATGGTTCCAAGTTTTGCCCAATCGCTAAGAAACTAACTTCTCCATCTGGATGGGTTGGTGAAACCATCTCAAAAATAAAGGCTGGGTTATTTGGGATTCTTGATCGACTAGCAGGTTGTCCTTGATCATTAAAGAAGTAATCAGGAAAGTAATGACGAACTTTTACTTTATATCCTTCTCCCAATTCATATTCTGCCTGTGGATCAAATAGATTAACAGAAAAATCACCGATTACTACCTCGGAATCTTTTTCGACCATATTGAAACTCATTTCATTTAACTCATGTAATTTGTAATCGACTTGGTAAAGTGCATAGCCATCAAACTTAAATGGGTCATTTACAAGAATATTATGTCGTGCAACTTCTACTAAATCTCCATCTGCACCAATCGTGTCTGTATCTTCTTTTTTGTACAGGACAGCCGATGTTTGATACGTTTTTACTACAGTAGCACCCGAATTTCTAAGCGCTTCTCCAAACACTTCGTCGTCTTCATCATATAATTCAACAATAAACTTTTCGTTTTCCAAATAATACTCTTGGTTTGTTCCTGGAATTACTTCTATTTCACCTTCACGAATCCAGACAAAATCGTCTATATACATTCCTGGGAAATAACGTAACATACAACCTATTAAAAAAATAATAATTCCAATATGATTTACGTAAGGACCCCAACGAGAAAATCGTCCTTTTTCACCGACAAGGTTTCCATTTTCTTCAGAAATGTTATATTTTCTCTTTTCCAAGTTCTTTTTTACTAATGCAACCGTTTCATCGTCATTACTTACTTTCGATGTTCCAAAAATACGTTGACGTTTTAAGAAATTTTCATGTCTAGTCACTCGTTGTGTTTTAAGTGCTCGATGAAGAGGTACAACACGATCTAAACTACAAATAACGAGTGAAACACCTAATGCAGCTATTAATAGCATGTACCACCATGAGCCGTATAAATCGTGGAACCCAAGCTGATAATACATTTGTCCTAGAACACCATACTCATCTCCATAAAACTGCGCTGGATTTACAGTAGGCGGTATATACATTTCTTGCGGAAAAATTGTTCCAATTGATGATGCAACTAGTGTAATCACGATAATCCAAATTCCTACTTTTACGGATGAAAAAAAGTTCCATATTTTATCAATAATCGTCCGATTGTAGGTTTGCGAACGCCGAGCCACACCTTCATATCTCATATTTAGAAGTTCAACGGCTTCACCTTCTAATGGCTTTCCACACGATTCACAAATACCCGTTCCAAATGGATTGACGTGACCACATTCGCATTTAACTTTATTCATGTGAACACCTCATTAAGATTGCGGTTTAATCTCTTCTAAAAACCTTCGAATAACTGTTTCGTCCATAAATCCAGAATGAACCCGAACTACTTCACCATGTTCATCAATTAATATTGTAGTTGGAAGTGGACGAATGCCATACGCTTCAGTAATTCGCCGCCCTTTGTCAATTGCAACTGGAAATGTTAATTTGTACCGATCTACAAATGTTTGAACAACTAAATCCGATTCATCAACATTCAAGGCAATCATCTCAATACCTTGATCTTGATACTCATGGTAAAGCTCTTCCATGATCGGCATTTCTTTTTCACATGGAGGGCAAAACGTCCCCCAAAAATTTAGGAAAATGCCTTTACCTTCTAATTCTCTTAATTCAATCGTTTCGCCAACTAAATCGTTTACAATAAAATTCTTTGCTTTGTCCCCTGCACGTACTACTGATTGATCAGAAAAGAAATTAATATAAAACGTATAGCCAATAGCAACCGTAATGATAGCTAAAATGGAGCTACGAATGACAAGTCTTCTTTGTTTCATTATTCTCTCCCCTCTCATTAGAAAAACACGATTTAGCGCCATAAATGACGAAAATCAATGCTGATTCTATAAGTAAGAAGCGGGTATTAGATCCGTAGAAATCAACGATGTCAACTTCGTCGATCTTAAACTACCCTTAACTCACAGATTATTTGACAATGCGATTGTCACAAATAAGTATGAAAAAAGTTTGAAGAGATGAAGAATTCCAATCAATTTCTCGACAAATTTCTCTCTTTTGCCTTATTATAACGATGGAAACCGAAGTTATTTAGTTTTGATTATGACTTTTGTGTGACAGCTAATTCACGGAAGTGTTTCACCTCAATCGGCTTTAACGGACGAAATTCTCCAGGCGTTAAACCAGTAAGATCCAGAAAACCGTACTGCTCTCTTTTTAATTTAATAACATTATAACCCAGTGCCTCAAACATTCGACGAACTTGACGATTTCTTCCTTCGTGGATTGTTAATTGAACAATTGAAGTTTGATTTTTTTTATTAGCCGAAATTAATTTAACTTTTGCTGGTGCCGTCTTTCCATCTTCAAGGCGAATTCCATCTTTTAATTGCTTTAGTTGTTCTCTAGTAGGAATCCCTTTAATTTTTGCAACGTAAACTTTATCAATTGTATGTTTTGGATGCATTAAAAGATTAGCAAATTCACCGTCATTCGTTAAAAGAATAAGCCCAGAAGTATCGTAGTCAAGTCTTCCTACTGGAAAAATCCTTTCTTGGACTTCGATAAAGTCTGTTACCACTTTTCGACCTTTATCATCTGATACACTTGAAATTACTCCAGATGGTTTATATAGCAAAAAATAAACCGGTTGTTCCCGGTCAATTGGTACTCCATTCACTTCGATTTCATCTTTATTCGCGTTTACTTTTACACCTAGCTCGCGAACAAATTGACCGTTAACCTTAACCTTTCCTTCTACTATTAATTGTTCTGCTTTTCTTCTTGATGTCACACCTGCTTGAGCAATGACTTTTTGTAATCGTTCCATATTTTCACCTCATTGAACATCTTAATGCTTATTATACAAATTCTCAAGTTTTCATTATTATAGGCAAATTATTGTCACTTTTTACATCACTAGTTAGAATGATACCTTTTCATGTTACACTTAACATTCAAGTTATCGTTATATAGAACAGTAAGTAATGAACTAGCTAGTTTTTTTGACATAACTTAAATGTTTTTCTCCCTGAGGCAAATTCTATACTAAATTAAGTGAATCCCCCAAACTAGCTCATCTTTACAAGAAAAAAAGACTACCATTTGATAGCCTCAGTCATCCAAATACTAATGTTACAATAATAATCGATGCAATAATGCCAACTACATCGGCTAGTAATCCTACTTTTAACGCATCTCCCATTTTCTTTATACCTACAGCTCCAAAATATACTGTTAATACATATAAAGTCGTATCCGTACTTCCTTGCATCGTTGAAGCTAATCTTCCTATAAATGAATCAGGACCATAAGTCGCAATCAAATCTGTCGTCATTCCTAATGCACCTGTCCCAGATATCGGTCGAATCATAGCAAGTGGAACAATTTCACTAGGAACACCGATCGCTTGTAGTATCGGCCTTAGCGATTCAATAATAAAGTCCATTGCACCCGATGCTCGAAATACAGAGATAGCTACGAGCATTCCTACTAAATAAGGAATGATTGAGATCGCCATCGTAAAACCTTCTTTTGCTCCTTCAACAAACGTCTCATAAGTTGGTACCTTTTTATAGGTTCCATATAGGAGAATAAAAGCGATTAGCATTGGGATAATCCATATTGAAATGACAGTGATCCATCCCATGCTTACCTCCTCCTCATTCGACGATAATAAAAATAACGGTCAATAAGTATTGCGCCTAGCGTTGAACATAAAGTCGCTAGTATCGTTGTCCCGACAATTTCTGTAGGTGACACCGAATCATAACTCATTCGTATCGAAATCACGGTTGTCGGAATAAGCGTAATACTCGCTGTATTGATCGCTAATAGCGTAATCATGGAACGACTTGCTTCATCACGGTCCCCATTTAATCTACGAAGTTCTTGCATTGCTTTTATTCCCATGGGTGTTGCAGCATTTCCTAATCCAAACATGTTCGCTGTCATATTGGAGAGGATATACCCCATTGCTGGATGATTACTAGGCACTTCTGGAAAAAGCCTTGTTGCGATTGGGCGTAGCAATTTTGCTAAACCTTCTAATAACCCAGCACTTTGTGCTATCTTCATCATCCCTAACCAAAAGACAAGAATACTAATTAAACCGAAACAAATCGTAACCGCATCCTTTGCTCCAGTAAAGATCGCTTCATTGACTTCAGGCATTTTTCCATTAATTCCTGCAAAAATTAATCCAATGACAAGCATGGATACCCAAATGATATTAATCAATGGATTTCACTCCCAATGTGAGAAAGAAAATTTGCTTAATTCTAGACCAAAATCCTTTCTTTTCTTCTTCAATGGGTGTTAAGAAATAAAGTGGAATATTACTTAATGTTTCACCATTCATTGAGATTGTTAGTTTACCAACAGGTTGAGGCATATAGATATTTCTCGCTTCCTCACCTTTTGGTGGACGATATAATGTGATGTCCTTTTTTACCCCTGCTTTTTCCTTTTCTGTTAACGGGTACGTAAATGTGTAAGGAATATAAACTTTATCTTTATAAAACTCATCTTGAATTCCATCAATTGTACCTTCTTCTGCAAGTGTTTCTACTGTATAGCGATTAAACGCGGAATTAAAAAGATTCATATGATCATGCCAGTCACTCGGTGCATTTAAGGTAACGCAAATTAAATCAAAACCATCTTTCGTAGCCGTTGACACTAGTGTCCGTTTAGCTCTTTTTGTGAACCCTGTTTTTCCACCCGTTGAATAGTTGTATAACTGAGTTAATAATCTATTTTTGTTTTTCCAATAACTATATACATCGCCTTCCCGTGAAGCTTTATACGTTTTCGTAGCTGAAATTTCTCGATAGTGTTCATTTTCCATTGCATACTGAGTCAAGATTGCCATATCATAGGCGGTTGAATAATGTTCTTCATGGTCATCTAATCCATGCGGGTTGGAAAATACCGTTCGGCTCATACCTATTTCTTGCGCTTTTTGATTCATTAAATAAACAAATCCTTCAAGACTACCACCGACATGTTCTGCAATGGCAACTGCTGCATCATTTCCAGATCGAAGCATGAGACCATATACTAGATCTTCTAACTTAATTTTTTCACCTGCTTTTAGATAAAGCGATGATCCTTCTGTTCCTTCCGCTCGTGTCGAGACTTTTACATACTCATCCATTTTTCCTGATTCAATCGCAAGTATAGCCGTCATAATTTTTGTAATACTAGCAATCCTCATTTGTTGGTGTTCATTTTTTCCATATAACACCCTACCAGAAGATTGTTCTATTAAGATTGCTCCTTGAGCGGAGACTGAGAAAGCCTCACTTTGATTCGTAAATGCAAACGTTGAAAATGATAAACTAATAGATAGACATATGATTAGTGCTTTATTTCTAATGTACATATAAATCCCCGCCTGAATAGTAGTTTGTACAAGTGTATGCGGTAAAAAATGAAGTATGAACAAATTTGTCCAATCCCTTTTAATATTGGAATATTAGACCATTCATTTGAGAAAACTATAGGTAACTTATAGGATATGTTTTACCTGCATTTAGATGAAGCAAGGAAGTAGGTGAAAGGTATGGATGGAGATGTATTAAAAGAGTCTGCCATTATATTAGCTCGAATTATTACGATTTTTCCATTGTTTTTACTAATTACACTTTATATGGGGAAACGATCCATAGGTGAAATGCCCATTTTTGATTTTCTCATTATTATGACTTTAGCCAATGTTATCGGTGCTGATATTGCGGATCCAAAAGTTGATCATGTCTATACCTATTTAGCAATCATTGTTATCCCTTTACTCCAAAGGCTAACTGCCTATTTATCGATTTCTAATCGAAAATTAGGAAAAAAGTTAACATTTGAGCCTACTTTAGTAATTCAAGACGGTAAAGTATTAGTGAAGAATTTAAAGCGGATTAGATATACCGTTGATAACGTCTTGCAAATGTTACGTCAAAAAAATATTTTTGATATAAGTGAGGTTAAAATTGCCATTATCGAAGCTAATGGGCAAATAAGTGTATTAAAGAATGACAGTAAATTAGAAGTAACTATTGAGGATTTAAATGTACAAAAGAAAAGTAGAAGTTTGTCTTACCCACTTATCGTCGAAGGAATAATATATGAGGATATTCTTACTTATTTAGGGTTAACTCAACAATGGTTAATTTCAGAATTACAAAAAAAGCAAATTGCACAAGTTAATCGAGTATTTTTTGCATCTATTAATGAAGACCATGAACTTCACATATCTCTAAAAGATGAACAGCAACAAATGCCACCGATTTATAACTAAAATTTACATCCGTTTATTTTTATAAAACCAGTTAAAACAAAAGCGAGAGGCAGCCTCTCCATTACCGCCTCTTTATTTTAATAACGGTTTTAATTTTTTCATAACGTCTTCCATTTCATGAGCACAGCGCTTGTACATTTTTTTCGTTTGTTCTGATTCGGTTTGCATCGAAAATACTTCCAAATCGGCTTGACACTTTTTAATTGCAGCAAATAACAGTGGCTTTTCTGTAGGTTCTGGAATTTCAATCTGATCATCGAACACATCTACTGTTAATTCTCCATATGAGTCGACTTGGCCTAAGTATACATTTTCAATTGCTACGCCTATTTTGTCTAATTCATGCTCAAGCCATCTGCGATTAAATCCAATTGTTGAAAGTGGTTCATCTAATATTTTGCCATCCATAATGACGGTTTCTGGCTGTTTGATAGGAGCAACTTGAATTTGCATATCTTTTGGTGTTAAAGGTTGGTAATCTTTTTTCAATAGGACGTTAACAGCGCCGTTTGGTTCAAGAATAGCAAATTCAACATCGGCGACACGAAATACATTTTTCGTCCTCAGTTTCGTTAACAATTCGTCCGTTGTATATCTACCTTTCCTCATATTATCCTCAAGGATTTTGCCATCTTTAATAATGGGTACACCTTTACCACCAACTAGGTTTCGAATCCTTAAACTTTTTACTGATAAAGAACCAATTAAGTATGGGATAAAAATCCATATAAACAAGGCAATTGCTACATGTCCTGGAGGTATCGCTAAAGCCACAGACCCAACTCCAACAATGATTGCTACTGCTGCAGCTGCAATAAACTCAAAATATGAAAGGTCCCCTACTGCCTTGCGGACAAAAAGTTTCGCTCCGAACATTACAACAATAAGACCAACTGCAGAACGTAAAACAATTTCTAACCAACCTGGCAAATGAACCCCTCCTTTCCTAAAATTTTATCGTTTAAAATCCGTTATATTGAGGCTCTTCTCGTTCAAGTTCACCAATTCTTTTTTCAATATCACCGATCACTTTTCTAGTTGTTAAACAAGTTTCATGAAATACTTGTCGTGCTTCCTCATCTTCAGTCTCAATTGAAAATGTGTTCAGCGAGGCCTCGATACCCTTCAATGTAGATAAACACTGTTTTACTTGTGAAGCGACTGTCATTTTGAACCCCTCCTATCCTTTTGGTTTAAATATTAACGCTGCAAAAAAACCGAAAATAATTGCAGCTGATATCCCTGCACTTGTAACTTCAAATATTCCAGTAATAACACCAACAAGCCCGTGCTTCTCTGCTTCTGCCATCGCTCCATGAACGAGTGCGTTACCGAAGCTAGTAATAGGTACAGTTGCCCCTGCACCCGCAAAATCAATTAATGGTTCATACAATCCAAAACCATCCAGAATGGCCCCAGATACAACTAATGTACTCATCGTATGAGCAGGGGTTAGTTTTCCTACGTCCATTAAAATCTGACCAATTACACAAATAAGTCCTCCAACAACAAAAGCCCAAAAGAATATCATCCTTTTTAGTCACCTCCCTGCTTCAATTGCAACGGCGTGGGCGATACATGGAATCGTTTCTTTTTGTTGAAACGATAGTGGTGATAGTAAAGCTCCTGTTGCAACGATCAGCATTCGGTTAATTTCTCCTCTTTTCATTCGGTTAAGTAAGTGTCCATAAGTAACGGCGGCAGAACATCCTGAACCACTAGCTCCAGCTAATACAGGTTGACTCTCTCGATAAATCATCATTCCACAATCTTGAAATTGCTCTTCTGTAAGTTGTAATCCATGTTTACCTAATAGATCAATTGCGATGGAATGTCCAATTTTACCCAAATCACCTGTTGCAATTAAATCATAATATTCTGGACCAATTTGCAGGTCTCTTAAATGTGCTTCAATCGTATCTACAGCAGCAGGTGCCATAGCTCCACCCATGTTAAACGGGTCACTTAACCCCATATCAACGACTCTTCCAATTGTGGCCGATGTTACTCTCGGTCCATTTCCTGTTTTTCCAATTAAACCAACACCAGAAGCCGTAACGGTCCATTGAGCCGTCGGTGGCTTTTGCGCACCATATTCTGTCGGGTATCTAAATTGCTTCTCAACAGCTGAATTATGACTCGAAGAGCCTGTTAATATATAGTTTGCTCCTCCACCATTCAGGATAAATGATGAAATGGCTAAACCTTCCATCGAAGTAGAGCAAGCACCAAATAAACCAATGTACGGAATACTTAATGTTCGACAAGCAAAGCTTGTTGGTGTAATTTGATTAACTAAGTCACCTGCAATGATAAATTCAACTGCTTCTTTCTCCAGCCCACTTTTTTCGATGGCTTTATTACAAGCTTCCTCAAATAGAATTCGATGAGCTTTTTCATATGAATCTTGTCCCATCCACAAATCTTCGTGAAGCGTATCAAAGTCTTCAGGTAGATTTCCGTTTGCTTCAAAAGGACCACCGACCGTTCCAGTAGATAAAATAACAGGCTTATTCTCGAAAACCCAAGTTCGATGGCCTGTAAGCATTTAAAATCCCCCCCATTGAATAATAATCGTTTTAATAATAGCAATAACAAAGGCCGCAACGGTCCCGAATACGATAACAGACCCAGCAAGCTTAAACATATTTCCTCCAACCCCTAGAACATAGCCTTCGGTTCGATGTTCGATTGCCGCACTGGCAACTGAATTGGCAAAACCCGTAACGGGTACTGCTGTTCCTGCCCCTGCAAATTGAGCTATGCGGTCATACACCCCAAAACCAGTTAATAAAATAGAAAGAAATATCATAACAGCTATAGTCGGATTACCCGCTGTTCGTTCCGTAAAATCAAAAAACGTATAAAAGAAAGTTTGTACAAACTGTCCTAATAAACAAATAAGTCCACCAATAAAAAATGCTCGTATGCAATTTTTCAAAGCTGGCCGTTTAATTTCATGTTCACTTGCAAACTTTTGGTATTCTTGTTGTACTGGGGTTAAGTTTTTTTTCTTTTGATCCGACATATGTTCTCTCCTCACTTTACCCTTTCATATCTTCTTCGAGTTTTTTTAAACGTTTTTCTAAATCTTTTTTAGAAACTCTTCTTTCCTTCAGTTCTTTTTCTAATTTTTCAAGTTCCATAAATATTTTCTTATCTGTTGAAAGAAAAACAGTCGAATTAGGATACCGTTTTTTTATTCTCTCAAAACCGTCTGCTCGAATACCCTTAAGATGTAAGCGATCAAAGTGTTTAACGGCTGGAGCAATATAAATGTTTTCTTTATTAGAAACCCCTGTAACTTCAATCACTTCCTCCATTGATAATATAATCTTTTTTGCATTATCCGCTTTTGTTTGGTCTACCAATGCTTCTTTTCCAACAAAAAGCGGTGTTTGTTCCTGTTGTTGAAGGTTCATTTGACCACAACCACAAACAATGAAAACAATAAATAAAACAATTAACTTAAAATAGTGATTTTTCATTGGAACCACCCTATTCTCAGCTTCGTGTTAATGATAGTTTGACAAATATACGGCATTAATATGTAAACCAACCAATTCATTGTTATAATTGTTAGAACAAGGTTGATATGATCATCAACCTTGTTCTAGTCGTATTAGTCGTTATATTGCGGTTCTTCTTGTTGAATTTCTTGTAGTCTTGGGCTTAGCGTATCTACAATTCCTTGTGTTTGTTGTGCTAAATTTTGAAACATTTGCTTAGCTTGTTGATTTTCTGTTTGAAGTGCAAAAGTTTCAAAACTTGCTTGTGCACTTTTTAATCCTGCTAACGTTTGTTTCACTTGGCTTGCAACTGTCATATTAGTTCCTCCTTGAATTTTAAAAATCTTACGCTTGTATTATTTGATAATAAAACTAAAAAAATGGTGGAAAATAATGGAATATACTTGAGGTGTTAAAATTGTATCTATTTACGGTAATTGGTATTCTCATTGTTAATATCTTGATGTTCATCATTCTTGTGTTTTTATATCGTGCTTTAAAAAAGCAAGAAATATTATCAAAGCAGCAAATAGAACTTATTGAAAATTTTGCAAAAAAAGAAACAACAGAGAATGAACTTCTTCTTGAAGAATGGAGATCATTTGTTTTTTTACAAGCGTTACAAGTTCGTGAGTCTATTTCCAAACAAGTGAGTAATCTTCACCCAAAAGCGATTGAAGATGCACCTGTATCACACGGCCTTACAGATAAAGAATTAGCTATGATATTTTCACCTCAGCAAGTCGAAGGCGTTATTCTTTTTTGGAAACTATTTCATCAATATGTTGATACATACTGGAAAACCGAACAAGGAAAAATCAAGACCGTATTTAAAGGTGCGATCGATATAGAAGGCAGCGAAGTTCATACTATTCAAACGGTATCAAACCAACTACTACCAAAACTAGATCGATTGATAAAACAAATGAAAGGAGTTGAGCACTAACGCTCACTCCTTTTCTTTTTGAGTAATTATTCCATTGTTGGGACATTCTAAAAAATAACTTTCATTTTAAGCTGAGGGGAAAACGATTGAATACAAATTTTTTCTATTTAACGACAGAACTAATTGTTGGTTTTTTTGCACTTTTAGTCATTACAAAAGTCTTAGGTAAAACACAAATTACTCAATTAACACCGTTTGACTTTATATCAGCACTTGTATTAGGTGAACTTGTTGGTAACGCTATTTATGATAAAGAAATAGGTGTTCCATACGTACTTTATGCCGTTTTTATCTGGGGGACGCTAATCTACTCCGTTGAGTGGTTAACACAAAAATTTAAGGCAACAAGAAGTATTTTGGAAGGGAACCCAGCCATCGTTATTAGAGAAGGCAAAATAGATTATCAACAACTAAAGAAAAACCACCTAGATATTAACCAACTTCAACACTTACTTAGAGAAAAAGATGTTTTTTCGGTTCGTGAAGTAGCTTATGGCATTTTGGAAGCAAATGGTTCAGTAAGTATTTTAAAAAAATCGAACTACGATCTACCGAATAAACAAGAATTAAATCTATCGCCTCAAAAAGTTTACCTACCTGTAACCTTAATTCTAGATGGCGAGATCCTTTATAACAACTTAAAAGCAAGTGGCTATAACTTAACTTGGTTAAAACAACAGCTAAGTTCACATGGTGTTACCGATGAAAAAGATGTACTTTTTGCAGAGTGGCTCGAAGGAGATTCTCTTTATATTAATACCTATAGTCAATAAGGAGTGAGAATATGTTTTTTCGTATAGTTGTAGTTATTATCCTTTTATTCTTATCTGCTTGCCAAGGAGCCAACGATCAAGGTGGTGCCTCCATACAACAGCTTGAAAATGATGCAATCAAACCAAATAAAAAAGTAGTTCTCGTCATGATTGATTCGATGATGGGATCATTAATTGACAATAGTAAAGAAAAAGGAAAAATACCTGCTCTTGAATTTTTAATTGAAAACGGACAGTATCACAAGGATTTAGTAGCCCCATTTCCATCGATGTCTGTCGTTATTGAAAGTACATTAATGACAGGCCAGATGCCAAATTCCCATAAAGTCCCTGGACTTGTCTGGTATAAACCAGATGAAAATCGAATGGTAGATTACGGTTCAACCATAGAAAAGATGGTCAAACTCGGCATGCGGCAAAGTTTGATGGATTCTTTATACCATTTGAACAATTCCCATTTAAGTCCTAAAGTCACAACGATACATGAAGCATTACAACAAAAAAAATATTCAACAGGTTCCGTCAATTTTCTCATTTATCGAGGAAAAACCACTCACGATATGACACTTCCTGTTCTTCTTGACCAATGGCTAAATTTAAACGACTCATTGCAAACAAAAGGTCCAGACCTATTAGCCTTCGGAAGTGCAGTTAAACCCAAAGTCATCGAAGACAAAGAATTACCTGACACTTTCCTATCCAATTTTGGCTTAAATGATGAGTACTCAGTTAAAGTCGTAAGTGAGATGATTAAACAAGGAGAACAACCAGATTTTTTAGCGGTTTTTTTACCAGATTTTGATAAAGAAGCTCATGAAAATAGTCCGCATTATCGTGTCGGATTTGAAAGAGCTGAAACATTCTTTCAAGAAATATTAAATAGTTATGAAAGCTGGGATAAAGCTTTAGAGGAAAATATTTTTATCGTATTTGGCGACCATGGGCAAGACAAGTTGTTAGACGATGAATTAACGATGGCCATTCCATTAGATGAAATTTATAACGAATATTCCATTGCTCAATTAACGGATAACGTCAGTCATGGTGAGATTGCGATTGCGAATAATCATAGAATGTCATACATTTATCCAATGCAAGATATCCAATTAGTCCCACGACTTGCAGAAGTGGCTATGACAGATAAACGTGTTCAGTTTGCTTCATGGGTTGATGAAAATTGGGTATACGTCATTTCACCAGATTATAAAGAAGGCTTCCGTTTTAGACCTGGCGGGCCTTGGATTGATCGGTACGGCCAAACATGGGAATGGGAAGGAAATGAACAAATTGTTGGAATTGAAGTTGATCGTAGTCAGTCTAAATTGAAATATACTGATTATCCAGATGTTCTAAATCAGCTGATAAGCTCATTGAATAGTAACGATTATCCTTCCGTTTTGTTAACAGCAAAACCAGGTCATACCTTTCAGTCAGAAGGAGCTCCACTTCATGTTGATGGTGGTGAACACGGTGGTCTCCACAAAAATGATACTCTAGCTGCTATCATAATTGCAGGTACCGATAAACGATTTGAAAATCCTCGAATTGTTGATTTAAAAGAATACATTCTTCAGTTCTTTCAATAGCTTAAATTATTCTAAAACGAGATAATAAAATTTTTCCATATTTAAACAGAGGCTGACCATAACTGGTCGGCCTCCTCTCTTTAATATGGTTTCCACCGTAATTCTCTTGCCTTTAAAAACCGTTGGTTTACATCTGGCCAGTTTACAACATTCCACCAATTATTAATATAGTCTTCACGTTCATTTTTATATTGAAGATAATACGCATGTTCCCAAACATCAAGAGTTAATAATGGAATAACGTCCCATTGACTTAAATTTTGGTGTTTTTCCGCCTGCAAAATTTCTAAGCGATGTGAACGTGGTGCCCACACTAATATTGCCCAACCTACAGCTTCCACCTTTTTAGCTGCTTCTGAAAAATGTTTCTTAAACTGTTGAAAACCTCCAAAATTCTTTTTGATTTGGTTCGCCAGTTCACCAGTTGGCTCACCACCACCTTTTGGACTCATATTGTTCCAAAAAATCGTGTGTAAATAATGACCAGCACCATTAAACGCTGCTTCCCGTTCCCAATGTTTAATTAAATCAAAATCACCTGTTTTTCTAGCTTGCTCCATTTTTTTCTCGGCTTTATTTAAACCGTCCACATAGCTTTGATGATGTTCTTGATGATGTAACCTCATAATTTCTGCAGCAATATAAGGTTCAAGAGCATCATATGGATATGGGAGCGGCGGCAATTGATGTCCACCGATCGGAACTGGTTGTAGTGCAATACTATTCATATGAATTCCTTGGTCATTCCTATTCATTCTAAGAAAAAGATCTTCCCAATTTTGATATAAATCATACGCTTCTATTTGTAATTGATTTTGATTTGGCCTTTTTTCTAATAATCTTTTAAAATGCGATAATTTGTCTTCAAAGCCTTTTACACAGTTACTTTCAAGATTTTGTTTAACATTCTCTTCCACTTTAATCCAAGTCGATTCTATACTTTCTACCCATTCACTAAGTTGCTCATGATATGCTTCCATTAATTGCATTCCTCCTTCAATTCGACGTCATCGCTTTACTATATGCCTAGACAATCCTAATTGGTGAAAAATCACAATCTGGGCACTTGATACATATAGTTATGTTGACTACAAATCCAGGAGGAGTTTATGAATAATTTTCAACAAGTTGCATTATTTGAACATCGATTTTGGCTTCAAGTTTTAGGAGATCATGCTAGGTTTATTCGTGACGCACTTTCTCCTATTGAGAAAGATGAAGTCGAAATCACTAAACAGTATATTGATATTTTTGACCAATTATTAGAATCTGCAAGACAAGATATAAGTGGTGATCCATTACTTCAACTTACAGAATCTTCGTTTGATCAAGCGAAAGATATTCGAGAATTTAAGCTCCACTTAATTCGCAAACATTTAGTCGGTGACATTATAATCGGGCTTCCCCCTACTTTTTTAAATCATATGGTAAATGAAGTTGAAGAATATTTACGAATTCTTCCTTACTTAGTCAAAGGTGAAATTCCACCTATTTCGCACCCACTACATCACCACCTCGTTTGGCTCCTTGATGCAGCTGGTCATGCAGATGCCATTACTGGAGAACTAGATATGGTAGAGAAAAAACTAAGTAAAAAAAGCGAAGAATTTACGGAATCATTTGAGGATTTTTATATTAAAGCAGTAGAACTTGCTGGGTACCTACGAGCAAATGTCGATAAATTCCCCGCATTGCATCGTTTTAATAATCAAGTTGAATTAGAAATTGAACTGTTCAAAGTATTTCTTAGAGAACTCGAAGAATTAGAGATGAACAATAAATTATTAGGTACTTTCTCAGAATTAATGGCTGATCATATGGCAAGGGAAGAATGTTATTACTTAATGAAATTAGCAGAAGCTAGTGAGACAACGATGCCCACTTGTGATCCCACAGCACCAAGAAATGAATAAACAATAAACAAAAGCGAAGCCTAAAATGGCTTCGCTTTTGTTTATTTTGAATGAATCATTTTCGTTTGAAAATCAGTTTCATAATACTCTAATTCTTCACGAATTGATTGAAATGGACCTTCAATCGTCTTCATTAAGTCTTTTAATGAGTTTGGCACTGATTTTGAAAATTTAATAGCATTTTTACCTGTATATGCTGATCGACTATCTTCATACCAATTATCTATGCGCGGATTAAAGAACTCTTCGATGCAGTGATGATAAATCCAATATAACGTTTTTTCAGCCGCAGCTTTACGAAATGTTTTTCCATTTAATATAACTTCACTTGCTTCTTTACCTTCTTCACAAAAAACTAGAACACGACGCAAAGAAGAAAGAACCGCCTTAAAAAACTCTTCATCTGATTGCCCATCTTCACTTAACATGTCACTAAGTGTTGTTCCATTTAAATATTCACTTATATTTCCACAAATATCTTTTAATGTATCATGCGCTAAAGTTAATTGGCTTTCAACCAATGTATTGGCCATTGGCGACACCTCCACTTTTATGTTAATTATATTATACGACACTTCGGACAAGAACGCCTTTAAAAATTAAAGAAAACAATATCTTTATATGTACCATTTTATAACTGACTTTTTCCTTGTGTCATAAGGTCACTCATAATCGCTTTGATCTGTTCAGAATTTACATCTGTAAATACCGCTTCTAACTCTTTCAATTCATTAATATAAATCCGCTTTTTTTCCTTATTTCCAGGGTTTTGTAATAAACAAACTAATGCAACTATGTCCTTAAAATATATTTCTTTTTGATCAACGGTTATAATTGGACTTTCTTTAAATGAAGAGATTTCTGATGCCTGCTCATCAAAAAAACGAACATATAATACATTCAGCTCTTTTTCTTTTCCATTTTCATTATAAATTACAGTGGAACGATTGAAAAAATCTTCTGATGTGTTGGGCTTTTCCTTTTCCAGTTCAATTCCTTTAGCCTTTAGAATAATCACAACAATTCTCCTAACTGTAAACTTAGTTTTATTTATTATATCATGTGTTCGCCACAGAGTAGAAAAACATAATAGTACGAAATCGTCATGGTATATCTTTATGTCACGTTAATTTTTATTGGTATCTTCATTAAACATACTATCCATACCTTCTTCAAACTTCTTAAAGAAAAGATCAGCGTCTTCATCTAGCATACCTTCATCCACTTGATCAGGTAAAGGTGGTAAGTCTTTTAATGATTTTAATCCGAAATGATCTAGAAACTCTTTCGTCGTTCCATACAATATCGCCCGACCACTACCTTCAGCTCGTCCTACGTCTTTTATTAAAAGTTTAGCAGTTAAGGTTTGGATCGCTTTTTCTGTTTTAACACCACGTATTTCCTCTATCTCAACACGTGTGATCGGCTGCTTGTAGGCAATAATGGCTAAAGTTTCAAGTGCAGCTTGAGATATCCCCGTATGTCCTGGCGTTTCTACTAGTTGCTGAAAATAGATGGCGTGTTCAGGTTTTGTCGTTAATTGGTATGAACCAGCTATTTCCATTAATTGTAGTCCACGGTTCGTTTCTTTCAAGTCTGCTTTTAGGTCATTGATTGCATCTTGGATTGTCTCGGTTTCAACTTTCAAAATATCGGCTAATTGTTCTTCTGTTAGTCCGTCTTCTCCAGCTACAAATAATAATCCTTCAATAATACCTTTCATTTCACTTAAATTAATTGAATTAAACAATGTCAATGAAACGAGCCCTCCTTCTTGATGTAAATCATGATGTCTGAGAAGTTATTTTCTTGCTCGCAAATTATTGCATTTTTCTTTATTAGTTCTAAAATAGCTAAAAATGAAATCACAATATGTGATCGCTCACGTACAGGAAATAATGAATAGAAATTTCGTTTGCCTCCTGTTCGGATTAGATCCTCCATAATTTCACCCATTCTATTCTCAATTGAATATTCTTGACCTTTTACGGTTTTAGCAACAGGTGCTTGCATTTTTTTTCGTTTAAGCATCGATTGGTAAGCCTCTAACATATCATAAAGAGTAATTCCCTTTAATGTTACTTCTTTCCGATCTTCTTGCGGAAAAAACCTTTCGAGATTAACAGGTGGCTTCGTATGAATTAATGAACGTTCCACCTGGCGATCTTGTAACTCCATTGCTGCTTCTTTATACTTTCGATATTCAATTAAACGTATCATTAATTCTTCACGAGGATCTTCTTCATCCACTTCAATACTATCGTCCGTATCATTCCATACCTCTTGTTGTTTGGGAAGTAACATCTTACTCTTAATAGCCAATAATGTCGCAGCCATTACTAAATATTCGCTTGCAATATCTAAATGTAACTCTTGCATCGTTCGAATGTATTGCATGTATTGATCTGTAATTTTCGCCACTGGAATGTCATAAATATCTACTTCTGCTTGATTAATAAGATGAAGTAATAAATCTAAGGGGCCTTCAAATGCATCTAGTTTCACACTATATTGATTATTCATATCATCACCAATTTCTATTAAAAACCGTTGCTAGACAGGATTATATCATATTTTATTAGGAGCGCTCTGTTTATTTCCATAAAAAAAGCCAATTAGTTTCATATGAAAATAACTTATGATACACTTTGACTAAATTTCTCTATGGAGGCTCATTTCATGAAATATCCACAAGCTTATATTGATTATTTACTTTACTTTCATGTTGAACGTGATTTTTTCGAATGTCATGAAGTTTTAGAAGAATACTGGAAATCCGAAGCAGGTGCCAAAGAACAAGTTTGGGTTGGGTTCATTCAACTAGCTGTTGCTCTTTATCATTATCGTCGAAAAAATTACAAAGGTGCTGAACGAATGCTCATTAGTTCTCAACAACTTTTTACAAAAGAAACTTCAAAAATACATGATTTAGGTGTAGATAGCGACCAATTACTCAAAGACTTACCAAACATAAAAAAAGACATCGAAGAAAAAGCTCCTTATCAAGATTACAACATCCCAATTAACAACGAAGAGCTCCTTCGAGTCTGTAGAAACCACTGTACAAAAAAAGAGCTTCAATGGGGCGCTCCTAGTGACTTGAATAATCATTACCTGATCAACAAACATTCCCTTCGAAACCGTGCGGACGTTATTAATGAGCGAGCTAGACAACAGCAAATAAAAAAAAGATTCAAAGCCAATTAGTAAGTTATTAGTAAGTTATTCAGGCCTTTTACTAAGTAAGAGCTATAAGATAATTACTTTTCAAATTGTTACTTGCAACTTGTCCCCCACTTATCCTTCATTAATTCCTCGAAGTCTGGAAGTGGGGGTAATACTGCCAGTTGGTGCGGGATAAAGTCTATTCCAAACAAAAAATAAAGGGTGACTCAAAAGTGTTCGTTTCATCACTTTACCCGTTTTAAATGCCTTTTTCCCAGAAGCATTTAATTTCGTTCTTAGTGTGACAAACACTTTATTTTGGAGTCCACCCTTACACATCTAACAAGCATGCCGTATAAAACTCTTTTGTATCTTGATTAGGTCGAAGTGTACCATTAATTTTTTCTTGTACAGCTTGAAGCATTTTTTTTCCAATCCCTTCATCACGGAAAGAGGGATTTACACAAACATGACATAATTCAAAATCACCGTCTACGTCTTCATAGATTCCTATTACCCCGACAATATCTTCTTCTTTCCATAAGAATAATTGCCATCTGTTATCATGTTCATACTTTTCTATTGTTTCTTGTAACAATTTTATTTGTTTTTGATTCGGCATGTACGACAATAGCCCCATCGCAATCTTTTTATAAGTAGATTTATATTTTATTAACATATCAATCCCTCTTCAATCTTTCTAAAAACTGTCATGCGTAAGCTACCAAATTAAATTTTATCACATTCTCATCAAATATTGTGTGATGTTTAGAAAAAAAAACGAGAAACGTTACTTATATAATATGTCAGTTGAGTGAAAACGTTAATGAATAAATAATATACTTTTTCATTTAGCGCTTACGCCATGCCAATGAATACCATTGCAAATGGAAGTTGTAAAGGGTTTCCAACAATTCACTGTAGTCAACAAACTATTCATGCTCTAAATAAAAAAGAGAGCATAACGGTAGTAACTGTCATGCTCTCCTCTTACAATTAATTTCAAGTTGTTGCGGAAAAATCAACCGAGCTTACTGATTAAAAGAACGACTTAAGTTTGCCATCTCAATTGCTGAAGTCGCTGAATCCCATCCCTTATTGCCTGCTTTTGTTCCTGCTCGTTCAATAGCTTGTTCAATCGTATCCGTTGTTAGTACTCCAAAAATAACTGGAATTCCTGTATCAAGTGTAAGTCGAGATACTCCTTTTGCCGCCTCACTACAAACAAAATCAAAATGTGGTGTTGCACCGCGTATAACCGTTCCGAGTGTGATAACAGCATCATATTTATTTGTTTCAGCCATTTTTTTTGCTGCTAGCGGTATTTCAAATGCACCTGGTACCCATGCAATATCAACGTCTTCTTCAGCAACACCATGACGTTTAAGAGCGTCTTCTGCACCACTTAATAATTTACTCGTAATAAATTCGTTAAATCGACCAACTACGATTCCTACTTTTAATCCCGAACCAACTAAATTTCCTTCAAATACTTTTCCCATTAATACTTCCTCCTTATGTAGGGGTCTAACCCCTTCTTTCACTTAATATTTTTTTAGAAGTGTAACATATGACCAAGCTTTTCGTGCTTTGTCTTTAAATAATCTTCATTATTGATGTTATGTGGTAGTTGAAGTGGAACTCTGTCTACTACTTCTAACCCGTAACCTGCTAAACCTTTAATTTTTCTTGGATTATTAGTTAATAATTTCATTTGCGTAATCCCTAACTCACGAAGAATTTGGGCACCAATCCCGTATTCACGTAAATCAGGAGCAAAGCCTAACTTTTCGTTCGCTTCAACAGTATCATAACCTTCTTCCTGTAGCTTATAAGCTTTTAACTTATTAATAAGACCGATACCACGCCCTTCTTGACGCATATATAGAAGGACACCTTTTCCTTCTTGTTCAATTTGAGCAAGAGCGGCATGCAGTTGTGGTCCACAATCGCAACGTTGCGATCCAAATACATCACCTGTTAAACACTCGGAATGGACCCGTACGAGCGTTGGAACGTCAGATAGAATTTCTCCTTTTACTAATGCAATATTCTCCTTGCCGTCTAACACATTTGTATAGCCAATAGCTTTAAAATCTCCGAATTCTGTCGGTAAATTAATCTCCACTTCTCTTTCGACTAATTTATCTTTTCTATGACGATATTCAATTAAATCTTTAATTGTTATCATTTTCAGTTCATGCTCATCTGCAATTTTACGTAAATCAGGTACACGAGCCATTGTTCCATCATCATTTATAATTTCGCATATGACGCCTGCAGGCTTCGCTCCGGATAAACGAGCTAAATCCACTGCGGCTTCTGTGTGGCCCGCTCGCCGTAACACTCCACCATCTTTAGCTACCAGAGGAAAGATATGACCTGGTCGTTTAAAGTGGTGTTTTTTCGTATCTTCGTCAATTAATGCTTGAACCGTTACTGACCTCTCGTGGGCACTAATTCCTGTGGTTGTAGTATGGTGATCAATACTTACTGTGAAAGCCGTTCCATGTGGGTCTGTATTATGATCGACCATCGGGAATAGGTCCAATTGTTTTGCACGTTCTTCTGTAATCGGTGCACAAACTAAGCCTCTTCCGTACTTAATCATAAAATTAATCACTTCTGGTGTCGTTTTCTCTGCTAGTGAAATAAAATCCCCTTCATTTTCACGATCTTCATCGTCACACACGATGACAACTCGACCTTGCATTAACTCATAGATGGCTTCTTCAATCGGATCAAACATGATCTTCCCCCCTTTTTTATTTAAACCCATGTTCTTCTAGAAAACTTTCCGTTAACGAGTTTTTTATTCCTTGTTGTGGTATTCTTTCTGTAATAAATTGTTCAATGTATTTCCCGACAATATCACATTCGATATTTACAATATCCCCAGGTTGCTTGTGACCTATGACGGTTTCACTTAAAGTATGTGGAATAATTGAGACGGTAAAAGATGTTTCATCAACACCAAACACCGTTAAACTTGTCCCGTCTATTGCTACAGATCCTTTAAAAAGAATATACCTTCTGAGTTCAGGAGATATTTCTATTTGGTAATACACAGCATTGTCAACCGCTTCTCGTTTTTTGATTTTCCCGACACCGTCTACGTGACCAGATACAAAATGACCACCAAACCGTCCATTCGCTGCCATTGCACGCTCTAAATTTACTTTTGAACCTCGTTGTAACGTTTTTAAGCTTGAACTTCTCACCGTCTCAGGCATGAGATCTACTGTAAATTTATGATTATCAAACGAAGTTACTGTTAAACAGACTCCATTTACAGCAATGCTATCCCCTAAATGTACATCTTTTAAAATTTGATCGGCACCAATTGTCATAACAACTGCTTCGTTATTTTGCCTAATATTTTCAATTATACCTAACTCTTCAATAATCCCTGTAAACATGATGCTATCCCTCCTTTGGAACGGAAATAATTTTTATGTCAGGGCCCATTTGTTTGACTTGTTTAACTTCAAGCTCTAACACATCTGCCATCGTTTGAAACCCTTCACCACCAAATGAGCTTGGGGCAGTCTTTCCCCCAATGATTTTCGGTGCGATGTACGTAATGACTTGATTGACTGCTCGTTCTTGTAGAAAACTTGAATTGACCGTCGCTCCACCTTCTACAAATAATGAAGTAACGCCTCTTTCTCCTAAAATGGTTAGAAGTTTTTCAATTCTAATATTTTCTCCTAAAGATAGGACAGTCACGCCTAGTTTTTCTAATTTCTCTTTTTTCATCTTATTACCATAATCTGTTGTTATAATCCAGGTTTTAGAACAACGATCTGTCACAACGGTTGAATCTAAAGGGGTACGCAACTTGGAGTCAAGGATAACCCGAATAGGATTTTTTCCACCCGTCAGCATTCTTGTTGTCAAAGATGGATTGTCCGCTAATATTGTACCTACACCAACTAAAATCGCATCGTGTGTATGTCTCAGGTAATGAACATCTTCTCTAGCTTCACTGCTAGTAATCCATTTACTATCACCTGTAACTGTTGCAATTTTTCCGTCAAGACTCACAGCTGATTTTAACGTAACAAATGGTTTATTAGTCTTAATAAAGTGATAAAAGACTTCATTTAATTCGTCGGCTTCTTTTTTCATAAGGCCTACTTCTACTTCTATCCCAACATCTTTCAACTTTTCTATTCCTCTACCACTAACTTTCGGATTAGGGTCAGTTGTTGCAATAACAACTCGTGTTATTTTTGATTGGATAATTAAATCAGCACAAGGTGGCGTTTTTCCATGATGACTGCAAGGCTCTAACGTTACATAAATCGTGGCATCTTCAGCTTTATCACCTGCCATTCGAATAGCATGAACTTCTGCATGTGGCTCACCAGCTTTTAAGTGTGCGCCCATACCAATCACTTGACCGTCTTTTACAACAACGGCACCGACTAGTGGGTTTGGTGTTGTTTGTCCTTGTGCTGAACGTGCGATTTGAATTGCGAGTTCCATATACTGTCGGTCATTCATCTTACTAACCTCTTTCTCTCATGACGTTATTAGAAAAACACGCTTGATCGCAATCAAGTTGAAATCAATGGCTTTTCTTATACTATAACCCTCTAAAGAAGTTAACTAAAAAAGAATACAAAAAAAGGCAGCCCCTTAAGAAATCTCGTTCACCCTCTATACATTGACGTACAGATCGTGACTATTTCTTAGCTTTTGGGACAGCCTTTTATTAAGCATCGAAAGAAAAGACAACACTAAATAAACGTTCGTATTGTGTACGAAAGATAATGGAATTTCCACAATTAGATAGATTCCACCTCTATACACCTACGCGCTCTTTTCTTCCTTCTCTCATCCAGACTTTTACTGTCGGCCCTGGAGTTTCACCAGATCCACCGTTATAAATAATTCATAACGGGTCACGGACTAAGAAACATTACGTTTCATCACCGCCGGTAGGGAATTACACCCTGCCCCGAAGGAAACAATATGAAAACTATATTATTTTCTAAATTGTATATCTAATGAAAGACATTCGTCAACTATAAGATATATATCGTATTCAGTCTTGCAAATAACTGAGTTAAAAATCATGTTAAAGATTTATTGATGAGTTTGATGAAATCTCAATTTTGAAGCAACTCGTAATCGAAATCGAGTAGAGGGAAAATATGTTAACCTATTTTCGCCCCTCTCACAACACCGTACATACGGGTCTCGTATACGGCGTTTCAATTTATATTACAGTGTGTACTTTTAAGTAACGTTCTAAAGCAGAGGGTACTCCCCTTTGGTTTAGTCTTTTGTTTGAGATTGCTTTTTGAACAACTTTCGATAATCCGATATACCGATAACCTTTCCGGCAGAACGTTAATCCTTTCGCTTCTTCTTCAGGTATCCCTAATTGAGTTAGCGACTTGATTTGTTTTTTCGCTACCTTCCATTGTTTCCAGATGATTACCCTTAATCTTGAGCGTAATTTCTTATCTATTCGACTCATTGCTGTTTTCATATTTGCGATTCTAAAGTAATTCACCCATCCGAATATGACTTGTTTCAGTTTCAGTATTCGGTAGTCTAACGGAACACTCCAATTTCGCTTTGTCAATTGTCGAAGCTTCCTTTGAAATTTCTGTACTGAAATTGGATGAGGCCGCACTTGATATCTCTTGTTATTAGGATCATAATAATACCCAAATCCCAAGAATTTTAACTCTTTTGGGCGAGAAACTTTACTCTTTTCGGCATTTACTATCAATCCTAATTTCTCTTCTATAAATCTCACGATTGATTTCATCACTCTGTCAGCGGCTTTTTCACAAAGATGAGTGCGTCATCAGCGTATCTTATGAATCGTAATCCTCTACTTTCTAATTCCTTATCGAGTTCATTCAACATAATATTACTCAATAATGGACTGAGGTTACCTCCTTGCGGAGTCCCGGTTGGTGTTTCTTCATATTTCCCATTCACCATGACCCCACTAACAAGATATTTTCTTATTAGAGAGATAACGTCTCCATCATCTATTGTGTTGGCAATAATTCGCATGAGTTTATCGTGGTGGACTGTATCGAAGAATCTTTCAAGGTCAATGTCCACTATCCAATCGTGTCCATCATTCAGATATTCCAAGCTTTTTATAATTGCCATCTCACAACTTCTTTTTGGTCTAAAGCCGTAACTGAATTCACTGAACTGCTTTTCGAATATCGGACTAAGTACTTGGTGAATTGCTTGTTGAACTACCCTATCCGCTACTGTTGGTATTCCCAATTTGCGCATCTTTCCATTTTCTTTTGGGATCTCCACTCTTAAGGCAGCTTGTGGTTGGTATTTTCTTGTTCTGATGCGCTGGCGCAGTTCATCCTTGTTCTCTTTCAGATATTGTTTTAGTTCGTCGACTGTTACTCCGTCGACCCCACTTGCACCCTTATTTCTATAAACACGCAGGTAAGCTTCGTTCATGTTTTGATTACTTAAAATCTGCTCTAAAAGCTTCACACTCGTTTCTCCTCTCCTCTCACGTAGTAAGTGATAGCTCCATTTTGGCTATCCTTTGAGATACGCTCATTCTTTCACCATTAACACATTCGGAGTTCGTCACTTACGCATTCGTGGCGTTGAAACACTATAAATTGTTCAGCCCTTCATGAGATTACTCATTACTATGGCTTCTGCTGACTTCTTGCGGTTAACCTTTTTCGAATGTACATATGTACATGATCTCCCAGGGTAAGACAACTATCTTTCCTCTTTTACTCGCCTGATTTACTCTATAAAGTTACGCACATCTTTTGGACTTTGACTTGTCATGGAGCCTCATCCCTTTATAAAGCCTTGGTATCAGATTTCTGTTCGTCGAGCCAAGATTTTATTCCACGCTTCCTCTAGCCCTTACCTCACGATAAGTACCTTGCGCTTCCTTAGTGGTTGGTCGATGTGTACCCCCACAGTGGACTTTCACCACCTAGATAGTTGCCATGCCTGGCACACATATAAAAAGGGGTTGACACCAAGTGTCAACCCCTTCTCTTCTATTACTCTTCCCAAATTTTCACTTCTGACATTACGTCACCTTGATGGATGCGTAAAACAGTGTCCATTCCCTCTATAACTTGACCGAATACCGTATGAACACCGTCTAAATGAGGTTGTGGTTCATGTACAATAAAAAACTGACTGCTTCCAGTATCTTTCCCTGCATGAGCCATTGATAATGAACCAGCTACATGCTTATGAGGGTTTCCTTCAGTTTCACATTTGATTGTATTCCCACTTCCACCAGTCCCATTTCCAATTGGGCAACCTCCTTGTGCTACAAATCCAGGAATAACACGATGGAAAGTCAATCCATTGTAAAACCCTTTATTCGCTAACTCTTCAAAATTAGCTACAGTGTTTGGGGCTTCTTCTGAGAACAATTCAAATACGATTTCTTCACCGTTTTCAAATTTAATACTTCCTTTTTTCATTATGTATTTCCTCCTAAATGTTTTATTTCACATCCGTTTTATTTTACTATAAAACGAAGTTAATGTGAAATTTTCCTATACTGGAGGTATTTGTTTAAGCCACACGTTGCTTCTGTAAGTATTTAGAGCCCTGAATGACCTTATACAAACGTGGCGAAATAATCGCTGCAACAGTTGATACTGCTAAATCTAAAGGTAGATAAAGGACCATCCAAGACCAGGCGACGAAATAACTAAACCCTTCAGGTGCCTCTGCCCAAATGAGTAATGCTGCGTACATCCAATGGGTACCTATTACATAATTAAGAAATAGACCAACAAATGAAGCGATAAAAAATGTAGATAGTTTAGGTTTCGCGTGAGTTTCAACCAGTTTACCAGCAACGTAAGCGACAAAAATAAAGGAAACAACAAAGCCAAAAGTCGGCCCAATAAGAGTTGCAAAGCCCCCTTTAAATTGAGCAAATACTGGTGCCCCTATTAACCCTACTAATAAATATGCCATCATTGATATTGATCCTAACCGACTTCCCAATAATGTACCCGCTAGAATAGCAAACAAAAGCTGTAATGTAATTGGCACACCACCAATGCTTAAATAAGGTGCAACATTTGCCCCAATTGCCATTAAAGCAACAAATAATCCCGCTATTGAAATATCAATTGCTTTTAATTTCATAGTTCATCTTCTCCTTCCATTTAATAGTAATAGTAATCTGCTAAATTTTAAATTGTCAACTATTTTTTATAAATAGTTGACAATATAACTATAAACCAATTAAAAAGATATAACTGTTATAAATTCACCTTTTTCTGTTGAAATTTAACATTTTTAATGTTAACCTTCTATTAAAATTAGTTTACTAGAAAGGGTGTAGCTATGTCTGGTTTTTTTATAACAGGAACTGATACTGATGTTGGCAAAACGATAATTACTGGTTTACTAACTGCTGCTCTAAATGAAAAAGGTATTCGAACAATTCCATACAAACCTGTTCAAAGTGGTGCAATATATAGAGAAAAGCAACTGATTGCCCCTGATGTTGACATGTACGAAAAAATTAACAATGAGAATTGGCCTCATAGTGCCACCTATTTGTTAAAAGCACCGGTTTCTCCTCATCTTGCAGCAATATGGGATCAAGTAATAATCGAAAAAAAACAAATTTGCGAAGATTATCGTAAACTTAATAAGGAAAATCAATGTGTACTCGTCGAAGGAGCTGGCGGAGTTGCCGTACCGCTAATAGATGAATTTTATTGTGTGTCACATTTAATGCAGGAGCTTCAACTTCCAGTGATCATCGTAGCAAAAGCTGGCTTAGGAACGATCAATCATACAACTTTAACCGTTCAATACATACAACAACTCGAACTCCCCATCACTGGGATTATTATGAACGGTTTTCAAGATAGTGAGAAATTGGCACAACAGGAAAATGTAAAAATGATTGAAAAAATGACCGACATTCCAGTCATAGGAAAGTTACCATTTGTAGAAGATTTAGAACACCGTCTAAACGATAAGACTTTCATATTACGTCTAATCGAACAAATAAACATTGATTATCTAATCGAAAAATGGAAGGAGCATTTTTGTGAACGAATCAACAAAATGGATTGAAAAAAGCAAAAAATATTTATGGTTGCCATTTACACAAATGAAAGATTACGATGAAGATCCTTTAATTATTTCAGAAGGAGAAGGTGTTTATTTAACGGATATTAATGGAAAAAAATATCTTGATGGCTACTCTTCTCTATGGCTTAATGTTCACGGTCACCGCAAATTTGAAATTGATGAAGCAATTATTGAGCAACTTAAAAAAATCTCCCATTCTACTTTATTGGGTGCAACCAACATACCCGCAACCGAATTGGCAGAAAAGTTAGTCGGTATAACCCCTACTAACTTAACACGTGTATTTTATTCTGATAGCGGTGCAGAAGCTGTTGAAATCGCCTTAAAGTTAGCTTTTCAATATTGGAGAAATTTAGGACATCCAAAAAAACAAAAATTTGTAACGACAAAAAACGGTTATCACGGCGATACGGTCGGCGCGATCAGCGTTGGAGCTGTTGACATATTTCATACGGTTTATCATCCGCTGATGTTCGATAGTTACAAAGTATCATTTCCAAATGTATATCGCAATGAAAGTTCAGACCCTGAAACGATAAAAAATGAATGCTTACATGAAGTTGAACAGCTCTTCTCCGAAAAGAACGAGGAAATTGCTGCTTTTATTATTGAAGGGATGATCCAAGGTGCAGGTGGAATGAACGTTATGCCTAAAGGCTATTTAAAGGGCATTGAGGAACTATGTAAAAAGTACAACATTTTACTCATTGTTGATGAGGTTGCTACTGGCTTTGGGAGAACAGGGAAGATGTTTTCAGTAGAACACGAAAATGTTCAACCTGATTTAATGACAATTGCAAAAGGAATCACAGGTGGTTACCTACCTATAGCCGCAACAATGGCAAGCGAAAAAGTGTATAATGCTTTTTATGCTGACTACTCCGAATTAAAAACGTTTTTTCATGGCCATTCTTATACAGGTAATCAATTAGGATGTGCCGCTGCTCTTGCTAACCTTGAACTTTTCGAAAAGGAAGAGATCATTAAGAACGTACAAAGTAAATCTGAGTATATCTCAGAACAATTACAATCTCTGAATAAGCTCGAGCATGTAGGTGATATCCGGCAATTAGGGTTAATGGTTGGAGTAGAGCTTGTAAAAAATAAAGACACGAAAGAGCCTTTCCCATGGGGAGACCGAATAGGTTATAAAACAACATTAAAAATGCGTGAACTTGGAATGTTGTCTCGTCCATTAGGAGATGTTATCGTATTTATGCCACCACTTGCTACAACCTATAAAGAGCTAGAACAAATGATAGCAATTATGAAGCAAGCTATTAAAGAAACGACAGAAGTAATAGCGATTCCATAATAAGCAAAGCTGAAGGGCTACAATTCAAATTAGTACCTTCAGCTTTATTAAAGGACACAGTTATTTAAGGTAATTTATTAGTAGGTTACTAGGTCAACTCCCAAGTTCTACTATAACTTATTTCCACATCGGCTTTCTTGTATCCTCAAAGCCTTGAAATGGGAAGCTTAGTATTAGTTCAACGGAGTCAACGTACCCCCACTGAGAACCTTACGGTTCCTATTTCAGTGGGGGCTTGGGTTTGCTACTCAGGTCTCCTCGTTAAGACGATTTGACGCTCTAAATAGCAAGTGCTGTTAAACACTCCCCAAACACTGTTTTTGGTTGGTACTGGCGACGAACTATCGTTTTCCCACTTGCACACCACCCTTTCGAAAAAGAGCAGTTCTTCCTTGCGGAAGACACCACCACTCAGATTACTCTGGCGTGTGCTACAAGCCCCGACAAGTCGAGTACACATGGATGGTTGACGCACCCACTAAACTATGCTCTAAGCAACAGTTTTACGTTTTTGTACTTCCAATTTGATTGGAGTTTTGACTTTAAGATTTTCATCCAACTCTACGACTTCTGATTTACGCAAAATATTCAATGCGCCGTCGATGTCACCGTGGATACATGGTCCAGTTTTACTTTGATACTGACCACGATGTATACGTTTACCACTGAATGAGTAGTTCGTCTTATCGTCCTTCGACCAACAGGGATAGTGTCTCTATCTAAGAAACTAGCTTTTGATGTATAACTTTCTTCTTGTTTTTTGAAACGAATGCCTTCTTTCAGGCATTTGTTTTCGATGGAAGAAATCAGTTTATGAAATGGAATTTGAACAAATTGTTGATTGTTCTTTTTGCCCATATCGGACTCTTGTTTCCAACCAGCGTTATAACCAACAACAATGGTGTCGATGTTTAGTTGTTTGACTTTTTTGAACAATAAGCCTACGGCTTGTGGCATACGAATTTAAATCGAACCGAAACGTTTTCTAAATTCAACGTTCATCGGAATTGACCAGTACCCGTCTTTGTCTACTTTCGGAACTTGATAGATTTCGATTATGCGTTTCTCAGTAGTGGAAGAATACTTCGGGAATTGTGGACGACCTGTGAAAGCATCTGAATTCGTCTTCCATTTTTTTAGCGACTCAAAAAAGCTCTTCACGTCCGAATACAACGTTCGGCGAATCGATTGAACGGAGTTTGATTGAACACCCAAATAATTAACATCTGCCTTCATACACTATTTGTTAGTCTAATACTTATTATATCATTGGACAAAAAAATAAGCGAACGTCAGTTCTTTAGAAAATGGAAAATGATTTCAAATAAGCAAAAGGATTAAACCTATCGGTTGACGGCAATTCATCTCCACCTGAATTGTTGGGCTAACGCCCTTAACACAAATCAGATGGAGTCTTCTTGCCTAAAAGGATAAAAAAAGAGCTCACTTCTCATAATTGAAAATAGAGAGTGAGCTCTAAATAATCTTTACACTTTTTCTTTCGTATTTAACGGTAAATCATAGCGAACTAAATCTTCGTACGTTTCTCTTTCTATAACTATCTGCACCTCTCCATCTTCAACGAAAATAACAGCTGGCCGCGGAATTCGATTATAATTATTCGCCATTGAATACCCATATGCCCCCGTACAGAAGACAGCCAAAATATCTTGGTGATTAGCTTGCGGTAACGGTAAATCCCAAATAAGCATATCACCACTTTCACAACATTTTCCAGCAATTGAATACTTCGCTTGAACTGAATCATTGGCACGATTAGCAAGTATTCCTTCATATTTGGCTTGATATAGTGCTGGACGAAGGTTATCAGTCATTCCACCATCTACAGATAAATAGTGACGAACATTAGGAATATCTTTTTGTGAGCCTAGAGTATATAACGTGGTTCCGGCGTCACCAACGAGTGAGCGACCAGGCTCAATCCAAATTTCAGGCATAGATAAGTTCAAGTTCTCTACATGTTTTTGAACAGCTTCAATCGTAGCCTTAACATAATCTCCTACTGGTAATGGCTCATCACCTTCGATGTAACGAATGCCGAAACCGCCGCCTAAATTTAATACTTTCAAATCAAAGTTTAATGTTTTGGACCAGCTTTCAATATAACTATAAAGCTTTTCAACCGCCATCACAAAACCAGTTGTTTCAAAGATTTGCGATCCGATATGACAATGAATTCCGAGTAGATCTAGCTCTTCACAATCCAGCGCCCATTCGATTGCTTGATTGACTTGGCCGCTTAATAAATCAAAACCAAACTTCGAATCTTCTTGCCCCGTAGTAATATAATCATGTGTGTGTGCTTCCACACCTGGTGTTGTTCTTAATAAAATAGATACTTTTCGTTGGTGTTGAACTGCAGCTCGCTTCAACAATTCTAATTCATAAAAATTATCAACAACAAAACAACCAATATTTGCTCGAACTGCCATATCTATTTCTTCAGGACTTTTGTTATTTCCATGAAAATGAACTCGTTCCATCGGAAAACCAGCAACCATTGCCGTATATAATTCCCCACCAGAAACAACATCCAAACTTAACTCTAGTTCATTTGCAAGTTGAACCATTGCAACGCAACTAAATGCCTTACTAGCATAAGCGACTTGATTCTTAACTCCTAATTCGTTAAAAGCCTTCTTAAACGCTTTCGCTTTCTCACGAATTAAAGCTACATCATAGACAAAAAGAGGAGTGCCATATTTGTTTGCAAGTTCAACTGTATCTAAACCACCAATTTCCAGGTGACCTAAGCCATTAATTTTACTTGTACCGTGTAAATGCATCGTTTCTCTCTCCTATCTTCACATCAACTAACCCCAAAAAACAGCTAATGTAGTTACACCAGCTGTTATGACCAAGCCATAGCAAGAGTAACCTCATTTATAGAATAGTACTCCACTGAAATTTCCAGTGACAGTGTATCATTTATTCAATAACACACCAGTAAAAGAATAGATGGTACTATCCCTTTACTTCGGCAAATCGACCTTTCTGTCTGTTTCATTGCTCCCATCTCGCTCATCAGACATACTCATTCTCACTGCACCTCTACCCCGTTTTCATAATGAAATGAGGGACTTATATAATTATTAGGTCCACTTTAACATAATCCTTACTAGGTGGCAATATTCTTTATTGTTAGTCTTTCTATACCTTTAAGGTTGTTTAATTGGATCTTTAGGACTCACGATACTAGGGCGGCGTTTAATTGAAGGTACTGAGACACGAACGAGTATTTGCCAAAACGCCGCAGGGTTAAATGGCATTAATGGCCATAAATATGGTTTATTTAACGATTTAATAGCTGTTAAAAATAAAATAAATAAAGTTGTGCCGATTACAAATCCAGGTAACTTAAAGATCGCAACGACAAATAATAAAACTAGTCTTGCGATTTTCATCGCAATTCCTAACTCATAACTTGGGGTAGCAAATGTTCCAATTGCTCCTAACGCGACGTAAAGAATAACCTCAGGTACAAAAAGTCCAACATTTATCGCAATTTCACCGATTAATAGTGCTGCGACTAAACCTAACGCTGTTGCTAATGGTGACGGGGTATGAATTGCCGCCATTCTCAATAACTCAATCCCTAGCTCGGCAAGCACCATTTGGACAAATATGGGAACATTTGTTGTTTCATTTGGACCGATAAAGTCTAACATTTCTGGTAATAAATTCGGTTGAATAACTAGAAGTAACCAAAGAGGAAGAATAAACATAGCAAGTACCATTCCCGCAAAACGTACCCATCTTAAGAACGTCCCAACTGCCGGAGCTTGTCGATATTCTTCCGCATGCTGGACATGATGAAATAAAGTAGTAGGTGTAATAATGACACTTGGTGATGTATCCACCATTATAAGAACATGACCTTCAAATAAGTGAGTTGCCGCAACATCTGGTCGCTCTGTATAGCGGACTAACGGAAATGGATTCGAGCCTTGTTTAACAATATATTCTTCAACCACTTTATCTGCCATAGTTAGTCCGTCTATTTCTATCGATTCTAACTCTTTTTTTATGATTTTAACTAGATCAGGGTCAGCAACATCTTCAATATACGAAATACAAATATCTGTTTTTGAGCGAACTCCAACTTGCATAATCTCATTTCTTAATCGCTCATCCCTAATTCGCCTACGTGTTAATGCTGTATTTTGAATGATATTCTCGGTATAACCATCGCGAGCTCCTCTTACCACTCTTTCTGTATCTGGTTCATCAGGTCCTCTTCCTGGATAACTTCGAACATCGATAACAAAGGCCTCATCTTCTCCTTCGAGAAGGATAAAGATTAAGCCAGATAACATTTGTGTAATTGCATCGTCTATCGTTTTAACCATTTCAACTTGTTGATGCATTAAATGGTTTTCAATTGCCTGTTTAACATTTGTCGTTTTTTCATTTCTTACATCAAGCTTGCTCAACTCTTTAAATATCTCAATAATATATTGGGTATCACTCAAGCCATTTACAAAATATACTTGTATTTGCTTTCCTAAAATATTGAATTTCCTAATACCTACATCGAAACTTGTTCCAATCCCTATGCGGTTTTTTATCGCAGTTTCATTATCAAAAATATTATTTGTAATCGGTTGTTTCTCTGGATTCAGTAACCGTTTACTCATGCTTCCATCCCCTCCGTTCTAAAATAATTTCTACTGCTTTCCTTGTAATCGGTGCTCCTCTTTCGACAGTATCAAAACCTCCCATTTTCCCAATATCTCCAACACCTACGACAATCGGAATTTTTAATTCATCTAAAATATAAACAGTATCGCCATCTATTCTCCCAATTTCTAAATCTGGTAATCCGTTTTTATCAACACCAAATTCTGTTAATTTCCCGAAGCGATCAATTGATACATCCACTTTTGTCCATTCAGCAAAATGCGTATGAGAAGCTACAGCAATTGCACCTATAACTTCGACGTTTGGATGATTGACTACGTACTTCATCGCTTGTTCTCCTGGACCTTCCATTTTGTATCCACAATCATCAAACATTACTAAAATAGGATCATAAGGAGTTTGTCCAATTAACTTGACAATTTCATCGCCTGTTAACGTTGATGGATTGCCTGCAGAACTAGAAATACATCGTCCACCAATTTCTTTCGCTACATGTTGAACAGCTTTCTTAGCTGATTCATCACCATCGGTAATTAGTATCACTTGTCTTCGTGGTTTCATCCTATTACCCCTTAGGTTTGAATATAACGGCAACTAAAAAACCAAATAAAATTGCCGTGGAAATACCGACAGAAGTGACTTCAAAAATCCCCATCCCCACACCTAAAAATCCGTAACGTTCAGCTTCTGTCATTGCACCATGGACTAAGGAATGTCCAAAACTTGTTATCGGAACCGTTGCACCAGCCCCTGCAAAATCGATAAGCCTATCATATAAATGAAACCCATCTAATAGTGCACCTGCAACCACAAGGGTACTCATCATATGTGATGGAGTCATTTTAAAAACATCGAGTAGTAATTGTCCCACAAAGCAAATTCCACCACCTACTGCAAATGCAATAAAGTATTCCATCACGGATCAATCACCTCTGATTCGAAGACAACTCCGTGCGCTACACACGGGATCGACTCTTTTTGCTGCATCATTGTCGGACTCATTAACGCTCCAGTTGCCACCACTAGCATTCGTCTGATTTTTCCAAGTTGCATCTCTTTTAATAAATGACCATATGTCACAACAGCTGGGCATGCACATCCACTTCCTCCTGCAAAAACAGGTTGATCACGACTAAAAATCATAACACCGCAGTCTTGATAATTATTTCTTAGTTTAATTCCTTGTTCTCTAAGTAACTCTTTCAGAACTTTACTCCCAATGATTGAAAGGTCACCTGTTACGATTAGATCATAATCACTATCTGACCTCCCTGTATCTTTCAAATGCGTCATAATCGTATCTAACGCAGCAGGAACCATTGCTGTCCCCATATTGAAAGGGTTTTTGATCCCCATATCAATCACTCTTCCAACAGTTGCGTGGGTCACTTTAATAGACGTAGGTTTTTTACTAAGAAGTAAGGCACCGGCACCTGTAACTGTAAATGTCGAAGTATCTGGCTTTTGTCCACCAAATTCTGTCGGATACCGAAACTGCCTTTCAGCTGTTGCGTTATGACTACTTGTGGCTGCAATCACTCTGTTACTGAAGCCACCACTAATCAAAGAAGCACCTATTGCTACGGTTTCCATTGCAGTTGCACAAGCTGAAAATGTACCAAGATAAGGGATTTTTAACTGCCTAGCTACATAATTGGATGTGACATTCTGATTTAAAAGATCACCCGCCAGTAATACATTAATTTCTTTTTCTGTTTTATTTGCCTTTTTTAAACAGATCGAAATGGCGTCCATCATTAATTTACGTTCAGCTAACTCCCAGTTATCCTCACCACAATATAAGTTGTCATAGCACTTATCGAAGCTCTCGGTTAATGGTCCATTACTTTCATAAGGCCCTACAGCTGTTCCTGTTGCTTCTACATATATATCCTCCTTGAAGTGCCATGTTTGCTTTTCGTTTATATTCATTCGTTTTCTCCAATTCATTAGTGTTAAAAGGAATACAAATTAAAACCCTTAATGATAAATGAGCAAGTTTGTAATCCAGTGAGCACCATCATTACGTTATTAACGTTTGAACTAATAACCGTGTCAAACCGACTAAATAAGCGGAAACAACTCCAAAAGCAATGACTGCACCTGCAATTCGAAACATATTAGCACCAATTCCAAGAACAAGCCCTTCACTCCGATGCTCTAAAGCCGCACTTGCTATTGCATTAGCAAAACCAGTGACTGGAACAATTGCACCAGCTCCTGCAAACTGACCGAGTCGATCAAATATACCCAAACCCGTCATTAATGCAGCAATCAATATTAGTGTGGCAATTGTTGGACTAACAGCAGTTGTCTCCGTTAAGTCGAAAACTCTCAAATAAAAGTTAGAAATTCCTTGTCCAATGGCACAAATAATACCACCAACAACAAAGGCTTTACTTCCATTTTTTATATAGTGAACTTTTGGTTGGAAAGGTTTAATTTTTTTCTGGAACTCTTTTTGTAACTTGGTATTGTCCTCCATCTCTCCATGACCTTCCTTCTACTGATCTACAAAATAAATCCAATGGAAAAGTGATCCAAATACTTTCCCTAAGACTATCGCCATCATAAGTACGATTATTTTTTCCGCAATTCCAAGACGCTTAGCTAGAATAGGAAATACGTTTAATACTTCTGTCAAGGCTGCTGCTAATAATCCAATAAAAATTCCTTCCGCTAAGCCGATTGGAATAAGTAGTAAAGCACTAAGATGTAAGACGATATTATTTAAACTAAACAACGACCCTGTTAATGCACCTAATATAACTGCCCATTCATAGATATGAATATATTTACCTGTTTTAGATAATTGGGTAAGTCGTGGTACTACTCCAAGTACCGTTAAGAAAGCGACAAAACCACCTCCCACCGCAAACCCACCTGCTAAACCGATAAGAATTGATAATACAGCCTCAATTGTCATTCAATTTCGTTTCACTTTCACTATTTTCATGATACGTAATATACTGATCTAAATCTTGTTGATACTTAAACATCTCAACTTCAAGAGGACTTGGTTCTTCATTCAGTCGTTTACGAAAAACATGATTAAAAAATAGGATCATTCCTAACCCTAACCCTATTGAGTAAGGTATTTGCAATATTAAAGGTTTAGCGATTTCGTTACCGGTTACCGTAATAAACATCCGTTGATGAACTTCTCTCATGCTAACATCCTCATGAAAATTCATGATCGCCATTCCAGCACCTATAAATAAAAGCAACCAAATAAATACAAAGTATACTGGTTCTATTTTTTTAGTAGGTAATCTTACTTCAAGGATTGTATGTGCCGCACCAATGGATTGGACATCACTATCAGGAAATACTTTATTAATGGCTAAGATAACTTTCATTACATCAATTAAAACAAAATTTTTATCACTCGGGTCCACTTTGTGAATTGGAAGATGAATGATCTTTTCTCTTATAGAAGGATCAGCAATGACTTGTGCTAAATCACCGATTTTTACTTGCTGTTTTACTTTTACTTCTACTTTATGCCTCATTCGGATATAGACTACTAGCTCACTCATACCTCTCCCTCCAAAGCATGAAATACTTATATCGTTAGGTTTTGCATTAAATACTAAATTATGTATTTCTAGTTAAGAAAAGCTTCCACATTGCTTTTATACTTATTACGAATTATTGTTTAGAAAGAAATTAAAGGCACAAAAAAAGACCAAAGGGCTATTCGCCCATTTGATCTCTAATTTGTTCGAGTATTTTCTTTTCAAGTCTTGACACTTGTACTTGAGAAATCCCTAAACGATCGGCCACTTCCGATTGTGTTTGATCTTTGTAGTATCTCAAATACACAATTAGACGTTCTCTTTCATCTAAATGTCGGATCGCTTCTGTCAGTGCAATCTTATCGAACCACTTATTTTCCGATTGGTCCGCAATTTGATCTAACAATGTAATAGGATCCCCATCATTTTCATAGACAGTTTCATGAATCGACGTTAAAGAACGACTCGCTTCTCCTGCAAATACAACTTCTTCAGGTGAAATTTCTAATTTTTCTGCAATTTCATTTACGGTAGGTACCCTACCTAGCGTTTTTGATAGTTCATCTTTTACTTTACGGATTTTATTGCCTAACTCTTTAATCGAACGACTTACCTTAACCGTCCCATCATCTCGTAAAAATCGCTGTATCTCTCCAATGATCATTGGTACAGCATAAGTTGAAAACTTCACATCGTAAGAAAGGTCAAATTTATCAACTGATTTGATTAAACCAATGCAACCAATTTGAAATAGATCGTCAGCTTCGTATCCACGATTTAAAAAACGTTGAACAACAGACCAAACTAGGCGAGTATTTCGGTTCACAATTAAATCCCTTGCCTCTGAATCACCTGCTTGACTTCTTTCAATCAACTTTTTAATTTCATCATCTTTTAAGTAGGCATCGTTATTTCCATGCTTAACCTCCACATCCATAGGCAGGACTCCTTAATTGCACATGGCTTTGCTTTTTGATAGATATTTCTTTAAATATACAGTTGTTCCCATCATCGGTTCAGAGATGACTTGAAGCTCATCCATGAAGTTTTCCATAATCGTGAAGCCCATTCCAGACCGTTCTAACTCAGGTTTTGTTGTATACAACGGCTGTTTAGCTTCGTCGATATTATCGATGCCTACACCTTCATCACGAATAATGAGTTCAATTGTATCTTGTTCAAGTGTTACTGAAATAAATACAGTTCCTTCTGGTTGGTTATGGTAGCCATGTATTATCGCATTTGTAACGGCTTCTGAAACCACCGTTTTTATTTCCGTAATTTCTTCCATCGTCGGATCAAGTTGTGCAACAAATGCACCAACAGTTACACGAGCAAACGCCTCATTTTGACTTAAAGCTGAGAACTTTATCTCCATAGAATTCTTCATAATTAAGCCACCCCCAACGTTTGTAAGGCGAACTGTTCACTTTCTTCAAGCCTCACAATTTTAAACAGGCCAGACATTTCAAATAATCGTTTCACTGTTGGTGAAATTGCACAGACTACCATTTCGCCGCCAATATTTTTCACTTGCTTATAGCGACCTAATATAACTCCAAGACCAGAACTGTCCATAAACGAAAGCTGTTCAAGATTTAAGACAATATGCTTCAGTTCTTGCTTTTGAAACTGCTCTTCCACTTGCGTTCTTAACAGCTCAGCAGTGTGATGATCAAGTTCTCCTTCTAGACGAACTAATAAAACACTGCCTTTTTGCTCTAAATCAACGATTAAACTCACAGATCTCACTCCCTAAATGGTAGTAGGAACAATAGAAATGTTTTAGAAAAATACGATTGATCGCCAAGGATGGCTGTAATCGCTCTTTCTTATCCTTTAACCCTTATAAGAAGTAAATCTCCCTAAAGGGTTAAATGTTCCAATTGTTATGCTAGAGAGAGTTTCTATATAGTTAGTGATTACTCCTGCTCACTGACAAAACTAGTGTTAATTAGTGTTAAATAGTAAAAATTTTAGTTTCCTTTCGTCAAAACGCAACAAAAGTTTTTAAAGTCTACGTTATCCTGAATCCTACTTATTACTGTACTTGTCCAAATTTCCCAAGTGTTCGTTTAAATAACTTCCACCATGAAGCCGAATGTACATCTTCAGCTGCAACTAAATCGGTTTCTGAAACGACTTTTCCATCATTTTCAATAATAAGTGCACCAATTTTATCTCCCTTTTTGATAGGTGCTTTTAAATCTTCAACTATCCTTACGTTTTCAATCATATCTTCAACGGTTTCACCTTTTTTCGTTAGTAATGAAACAGGTTCAGCCGTTACTGCACCAACTTTATTCAGTGCACCTTTACTTACTTTGACTTGAGCTAATTCGTGTTCACGATCGTATAACTTATGAGTCATATATTGACTAAATGCATAGTCTAACATTTCTGTAATTTGCCTATTTCGCTCTTTTGGAGATGGAGCCCCCATAACAACTGCGATTACACGCATTCCATTTTTCTCAGCTGTCGCCGTCAAGCAATATTTTGCTTCACTCGTATAGCCTGTTTTCAGGCCGTCTACACCTGGATAGAACTTCACTAACTTATTTGTATTGACGAGCCAAAATTTCTTTTCAGTGTTTTGACGTAAATAATCTTCATAGATCCCTGTAAATTTAGTAATGTCTTGATATTTTAGTAATTCTTTAGACATTAAGGCTAAATCTTTTGCAGTCGTGTAATGGTCAGGCGAAGGTAAACCATTCGAGTTGTTAAAGTTTGTATTTTGAAGTCCAAGCTCTTTAGCTCTTTCATTCATCATACGAACAAACTCTTCTTCAGAACCTGCAATGTGTTCCGCCATAGCTACTGACGCATCATTTCCAGATGCTACTGCAATGGCTTTTAACATATCCGTAACCGTCATTTCCTCTCCAGGTTCTAAAAAGATTTGTGAACCTCCCATTGAGGCTGCGCGTTCACTTGTACGAACTTTATCATCGTACCTAATCTTACCTTTATCAAGTGCCTCCATAATTAAAAGCATCGTCATAATTTTGGTCATACTTGCTGGTGGTAACTCTTTGTCACTATTTTTTTCAAATAAAATGGTGCCTGTATCACGTTCAATTAATATCGCTGAAGAAGATTCTGGTGCTAGTTGTACCCCTTTTTCAGCAGCTAAACCGCTTGTAGCAAACATACTCATAACGAGTACGAACGATAACAATGATGAAATGATAGCCCTCATGATTCCAATGACCTCCAATTTTGTGATTGATTTTCTAGATAGTTAAGACAAGACAATAGCTTTTCTAATAATTTTTTCCAATTAATAAAGGTTTATACATTAGAACGACACGATTTTATCGTCAATTGATTAAATCGATATTTTTTCTGATAATTTTTAAAGAAATTAATCTTTTTGGCGTAAAAAAAAGACTAACGTAATGTTAGCCTTAAAAAAACTATGAAATGGTTTCGTATATTAGTGTTGGAGCAACGACTTTTTCTTGAACAATCGTATATGACCCTTGTACTAACTCAATAACACTGTCAACATTTTCACTGTTACTATAAAGGGTCGCTATCGTTTCGCCTTCTTTTACTTGATCACCAATTTTTTTATGGAGTTTAATGCCAACAGCTAAATCTATAATCGACTCCTTCGTTGCTCTCCCTGCTCCTAATGTCATCGCTGCTAATCCAATTTTGTCAGCAACAATTTTAGCTATATAGCCACCTTTATCTGCTTTAACAGGAATTGCAAACGACGCTTCTGGTAACTGATTGGTGTCATCAACTACAGAAGAGTCACCACCTTGAGCCTCAATAAAAGTTTTTAATTTCTTAATTGCCGCACCAGTTGCAATCGCATCTAATAGTTTTTCTCTCGCCTCATCTATAGAGGAAGCTTGATTGGAGAGATATACCATATAGCTACCAAGTGTTAAACATAGTTCTAATAAATCATCTGGACCTTTACCTTTTAGCATTTGAATCGCTTCTTTTACTTCTAAAGCATTTCCAACCGCAAATCCAAGTGGTTGATTCATATCTGATATGATGGCCATTGTTTTTCTTCCGAGGTTATTCCCAATTGCAACCATTGCTTCGGCCAATTCTTTCGACTTTTCAAATTCTTTCATAAACGCACCAGATCCCGTTTTGACATCTAGTACAATTGCATCTGCTCCAGACGCAATTTTTTTACTCATGATAGAACTCGCAATCAACGGTATTGAGTTAACCGTAGCTGTTACGTCACGAAGCCCGTATAGCTTTTTATCAGCTGGCGTTAAATTTGCAGTTTGACCGATGACAGCGACTTTATTTTTATTCACTAACTCACTAAATTCGTTCGTATCTATTTCTACATGGAATCCTGGAATCGCTTCAAGCTTATCGATGGTTCCTCCAGTATGTCCTAATCCACGACCAGACATTTTAGCTACTGGAACTCCGACAGCCGCGACTAGTGGTGCTAACGCAATTGTTGTTTTGTCGCCGACCCCACCAGTTGAATGCTTATCTACTTTAATTCCTTCAATTGACGCTAAATTGATTTGGTCACCAGATTCCACCATCGCCATCGTTAAAGAAGCTCTTTCTTGCGGTGTCATATCTCGGAAAAAAATCGCCATCGCAAGGGCAGACATTTGATAGTCAGGAATTTCTCCTGTTGTATAGCCCTGAATAATAAATTCAATTTCTTCTTTTGATAGTTCTGCACCGTCCCGTTTCTTTTCTATTAAATCTACCATTCTCATCGCACTTCACACCTCACAACTTGATGTCCCCCACAATTTGCTTTACAAGCTTAATAAACCTCGGTTTCGTGCGATTGGCTACTTCAACCACTTGCTCATGGGTAATTCCTTCTAGTTCTTCACCGATCGCCATATCTGTAATACATGAAATCCCTATAACCTTCATTTGGGCATGACTCGCTACGATAACTTCAGGAACCGTTGACATCCCAACGACATCGCCCCCTATATTTCGTAACATAATCAATTCTGCACCCGACATATAGGTAGGACCAGTAACACCTGCATACACACCTTTTTGAAGTTTAATATCAAGGCTCTTCCCAACTTGTTCGACAAAACTTACCAACTCTGGTGTATAGGCGCTACTCATATCCGGAAAGCGTGGACCTAGTTCATTATAGTTCGGACCGATTAACGGATTGTCCCCAGTCATGTTTAAGTGATCGGTAATAATCATTAAATCTCCAGGAGCAAATGTTTTATTCATGCCACCACAAGCATTCGTTACAGCTATTAACTCTACACCTAACTGTTTCATAACCCGGACTGGGAAAGTTACTTCTTGCATTGAATACCCTTCATAATAATGAAATCGACCTTGCATCGCAATGACTTGTTTTCCTTCCAGTTGGCCAATAACAAGTTGACCAGCATGACCTTCTACTGTAGATACGGGAAAATTAGGAATTTCTCCATAAGGGATTTTCACTGGATTTTGAATTTCTTCTGCCAATTCTCCGAGACCAGATCCAAGAATTAACCCAATTTGCGGGTTACCTGAAATTTTTCCTTCTATATATGCTGCTGATTCATTAATTTTGACTAACATATTTTCCATATGATAAACCCCTTTCTTATATATCTTTCACAATAGTTTTTACTAATGATAAGAAATGTTCTTTTACCTGTTCCGTCGTTTCAATAACCTCATCATGCGTTAATGGTTGATCTAAAATCCCTGCTGCCATATTTGATATACATGAAATTCCAAGGACTTCCATTCCTGCATGACGAGCAACAATCACTTCGGGAACCGTTGACATTCCAACAGCATCTCCACCAAGCTTTCGGATCATCCGCACTTCTGCCGGTGTTTCATAACATGGCCCTGTATTACCAACATAGACGCCTTCTTGAAGTGAAATATCTAATTTTTGTGCTACATTTTTAGCGAGGCGCCGTAAGTTAGGAGAATAAGCATTAGACATATCTGGAAAGCGAACACCAAATTCTGGATCATTTTTACCTATCAATGGATTTTGATTCATATTATTAATATGGTCACGAATGATCATTAAATCTCCAGCTTTAAAGCTTTGATTTACACCACCTGCTGCGTTCGTAACAATCACCGTTTTGACACCTAGTTCTTTAATAACTCGAACAGGGAATGTAACCTTCTCTAAAGCATATCCTTCATAGAAATGGAATCTTCCTTGCATCGCAACGACACTTTTACCTTGTAAAGTACCAAGTACGAGTTGACCAGCATGACCTTCTACTGTCGATGTGGGAAAATTAGGAATTTGATCGTATGCGATTTTAACTGGATTTTCGATTTCTTCTGCTAATACTCCTAATCCTGAGCCTAAAATTAACCCAATTTGCGGCTTTGAACTAAATTTTTCACGAATAAAATTGGCTGCTTCGGTCATTAATTGTTTATTGATCATAATAATCCCTCTTCCTTAGATCTCATTTAAAAAACTAGTGCCGTGTGCAGGCATTTTAACAGAGAAATTGTCTGCAACAGTAGCCCCTACATCAGCGAACGTAGTACGAATAGACAAATCCTTTCCCTTTTCTAGGCCTTTAAAATAAACAAGAAGCGGTACATATTCTCTCGTATGATCTGTACCGTGATGTACTGGATCATTTCCGTGATCAGCTGTGATAATGAGTAAATCTTCTTCGTTTAATTTATCCAAAACTCCAGCTAATTGTTGATCAAATGTTTCTAACGCTTTTCCATAACCTTCAGGATCACGTCTATGGCCAAAATTAGCATCAAAATCAACTAAATTCAGAAAACTAATTCCTTTAAAGTCCATGTTGATGCTTTCTAGTAATTTGTCCATCCCGTCATCATTTGACGTTGTTCGGATCGACTTTGTTATTCCTTCACCGTCAAAAATATCGCTGATCTTTCCAATCGCTACCGAATCTAAATGAGCATCCACTAATTCATTCATAACCGTACGACCGAACGGTTTTAATGCATAATCATGACGGTTGGCCGTTCGTTGCCATTCTCCATGTTCACCAATAAAAGGTCTGGCAATAATTCTTCCAACCATATATTTGGGGTCCATTGTAAGTTCACGGACTTTTTTACAAATATCATACAACTCTTCAATCGGAACCACTTTTTCATGAGCAGCAATTTGTAGAACTGAATCTGCTGAAGTGTAAACAATGAGCGCACCAGTTTCAACATGTTTTTGACCTAATTCTTTAATAATTTCTGTCCCACTCGCTACTTTATTTCCAATCACGTTTCGCCCAGTTTGTGTTTCAATCTGTTTAATCAAGTCAGGCGGAAAGCCGTCTGGAAAAGTAAGGAAAGGTTCTTGGATATTTAACCCCATAATTTCCCAATGTCCTGTCATCGTATCTTTACCATTTGAAGCTTCTTGCATCTTTCCATAGTGAGCTAATGGCTTAGCAGCTTTTGCTACCCCTTTTATTTCTTTAATATTACTCAAACCTAACTTTGCCATAATCGGCATATGTAACCCATTCATATGTTCTGCAATATGTCCTAATGTATCTGCTCCTTCATCATTAAATTGAGCAGCATCAGGTGCTTCACCAATTCCAACTGAGTCCATTACAATAATGAATATTCTCTTAAAACGGTAATTTGCCATCGTATAACCCCCATTAAAGTCTTCTTGTCCGTTAAACACGATGAGTCATTCCTCTTTTACTATACCCTAACGTATTAGGAAATAATATACATTTACAAAGGTAATTATAATAGTGAAATTTTCGTACGGTAATCAACACCAAATATATCGGTTGCATTTAAGAAAACTAAGTTGTCTGATGTCAGACGACTTAGAAGAAAAATAATTACGCCCTAGGGTGATACTGGGCGTAAACATCTTTTAGTCTTGTTTTTGTTACATGAGTATAAATTTGTGTCGTTGAAATATCAGCATGTCCAAGCATTTCTTGTACTGCGCGTAAATCCGCACCATTTTCAAGTAAATGTGTAGCAAAAGAATGTCTTAATGTATGAGGGGTTAATTCTTTTTTTATGTTTGCTTTTTGAGCTAATCCTTTCAATACCTTCCAAAACCCTTGCCTTGTTAATGGTTTTCCATGATGATTGACAAAAACTTTTTGATGATTGTCTTTTTTTAATAGTTTGGACCTAGAATTTGCTAGATACTTTTCAAATGCTTCACTAGCTTTTGACCCGAGAGGAATAATTCTTTCCTTGTTTCCTTTACCAATACAGCGAACAAACCCCATCGTAATATGTACATCTTGTAATTCAAGCTGACATAACTCAGATACACGAATCCCCGTCGCATAGAGCACTTCTAACATCGCTTGGTTTCGAAGATCTAGTTCAGAGTTACCATTAGACGTGTCAAGCAAAGCCTCAACTTCGTGTGTAGAAAGAACTTTAGGTAACCGTTTCTGCGCCTTTGGTGTTTCAATATGTACAGTAGGGTCTTTATCAGAGATTTTCTCTCTTAGACAAAATTGATGGAAAGAGCGAATTGAGGCAATTGTTCTAGCAATCGTCGTATCCGCTCTTCCTTTATCTTTCAAGAAATATAAATAGTTTAATATTCCGTTACGATCAATAAATTCAATCGCATTCATTTGCTCTACTTCTTTCATATACTTTATATACTGTTTTAAATCTCTTCGATAAGATTCGATCGTATTATTTGAAAGTCCACGTTCTACCATACTATAGTGGATAAACTCTTCAATATGCTCTAGCATGGCCATTTCCCCTATCCAATAATAGTAATTTTACTCTCCAAAATGATAGAAAAGTAAGAGCCTATCAAACCAACTTGGCTGTTCACTCATTTGCTCCATTTGAATGACTTTTACAGCCCTACCTTTAGGCTCATCATATCTATGATAGCTTTCATATTCTTCACTTACCCATAGAATACCATAATAGAACAAAAGTGTGCATCCCATAAATAACACGAATACTTTAAATGTATTCCAAATGGCTTCAAACCATGAATTCATTTAACCCAACCTCCTAACCACCACTATAAAAACGTTTATCATCTATACACAACTCTTTTATTACAAGGTATGCCAATATAAAATACGTTTATACCTTATAAGTACAAGTTTCTGTAAAAAATAATAAATCTACTTTTTGGTTTGGAGTAAAAATATTAAAAACAGTTGTTGAATTTCAAGAAAATCCAATTGCAATTGTTACACATTTTTGGATAAAAAAACCCTTTTAGGTAAGTAAAAGGGTTAGTCATTGTTTTCTTCAGTTGGTTTATGATCATGACACCTATGACAAATCCCATGAAAAGTCAGTCGGTGATCTTTTATTTGAAAATTCCAATCAAGCTCTACAATTTTCTCAACATCACCTAAAAGGTCTTCTTGAATTTCATCCACCGAACCACATTCAATACAAACTAAATGGTGATGAAAGTGGTCTGCACCTTCTTTTCTTAAGTCATAACGTGAAACACCGTCTCCAAAGTTAATTTTGTCCACTACTTTTAGTTCAGTCAATAACTCTAGCGTTCTATAGACCGTCGCTAAACCTATTTCTGGTGACTTTTCTTTTACTAGAAGGTAAACATCTTCAGCACTTAGATGATCTTCTTCATGTTCAAGAAGAACTCTAACTGTTGCTTCTCGTTGTGGTGTTAGCTTATAACTTTGTGAATGAAGTTGTTTCTTTATTCGATCTACTCTTTTCTCCACTCGTTTACCCCCCCTGAAAACACGCTAATCTGTATATATTATAATGTTTCCAATTAAAGGTGTCAAACGATAGTCATTATCAATAACTAACTATAATTATTATAATTTAATAATCACATAAAATTATTAATTACTACTTTCATCAAAAACGGAGATACATACGCTTCGAAGGCCGAAGCTAATGCAAGTACAGCACCTACGCAAAGTATTAACATTGAATATTTTGTAAAGAGAGGGAAAATAGGTTGGTTGCTCCTCTTAATAAACTGGTTACGGATCATGATTAATGAAAATGAAATCGCACCAGTTCCTACTATAATAAAGGCTGGAACAAGCACAAAATTTTGTGGCATGATTGAAACAAAAGAAAGGAGAAACCCTGACATTCCCATTTGATTCACTAAAAAGCCGACAGTAAACCCTACGACAACTCCTTTTAAAAACAATAAAATGAGGATTACTGGTAGTCCGATAATTGATAACCCTAGGATCCACATTAACCCAACATACTTTGCATAGTGGGCAAAGCTTTGCGTAAACATTGCAGACGATTCGGCAATTTGGCCATCTGCAACTTGCCCGAAAAATTGATTTAAATACAAATATAAATCATTTTTTTGAGTAAGACTTAAACTGTTTACGACAATGGCACCAAATATAATCCCCATCAAAAATAATATAATCGTAAAAATATAAATAGAGCGATTTTCATCTATATGACTAGCTACAACTTGTCCAAAGCGATTACGTTTCCCTCTCATATATGCCCCTCCTAAACACCTGTTAGTTCAATCTATGATGTTTAATAGAGGTCTATGACTGTAATCTATTAACTTTATTCGATTTTGCCGTACTTCCCTGCTCCCCCTGCAGAAATGGACACCCCCCCTGTACGACTAAGTACGATCATCTTTGCAATTTCATCATTGACGACCTCCCTTAATTCATTGTAATTCGTATCGTGAATAATGCTCATATCATTTCCAAAGCGATCTCTTAATTTCATTAACGTTTTAGGTCCCAGCTTTGGTATAAATTCTAAGGGGATATGATGAATATACGGTGGCCGTAAACCAGTGTTATCGTTAGGATTAGCCAACTCCTGTAGTCTTTCAAATACACCTTTCGTAATTCTCCTACTTGAGCAATTAGGGCAGACTTTGCCATCTTGCACATTAGTAAAGCATAATTCACAACATGTGTGATAATATTTACCTAACCGTGGATTTAAACCAAAGTTCTTTACAATATGTCGCCCTTGTTTTTGATGTAGCGCGAACTGGAGTTCCCTGAAACTCGCTTGCTTCATCTTAATTAATTGATATTCTCGGCCGATTTTTTCTAACGAATGAGCATCTGAATTAGATAAGAAGGAAACGGTATTTAATTCCGCAATATCTTTTACTAGATTTGTATCAGAACTTAATCCAAGTTCAATTCCGTCGATATCATTCAGTTGAAACACTTCCGTTAGACTCTTTTTTACCCCTTTTCCGTATAATCCTTTATGGGGTGTAAATGCATGAGCAGGGATAAACAAACCATCCAATTCTTTTACCTTCAATTGAATTGCTTCACTTTTTTCATAAACTCTTTGAGTACTTAATGTTACATTTGTAACTCGTTCGGAAAGCCAATAACTAAATTTTTTCATTGATTTTATAGTAGGAAAATACGTTAATACATGAAATGGACCATCGCAATTTTCATTATATATTTCTAATTCCGATCCTAAGATTAGTAAAATCCCATTTTGAAACCGAATACCTCCTCCACTAACTTCTTCAGCGGAGTAATCCCGTATATAATCTTGTATTTCTTCTAACACCTCTGGGGAGTGACAGTCGATAACCCCAATCATGTCTAATCCTTTTATCTTTTTACTAAATTCAATAACTTTCGGTAAAGTTAATAATTTCGATGCAGTAATTTTTACTGGTTTCCCTGTTTTTGTTCTTCCGATATGAATATGTAAATCCACAAAGTACTCTTGCAATTACATCACCTATTTTGGTTTCTTAATTTTAACCATTGAACAGCATATGCTGTTTTTGCATCGAAAATCTCATTCGTTAAGATCATTTTCTCAGCTTCTTCCACCGTCACTTCTAATTTCTCTACAAACTCATCTTCATCCGGATTTACAACTCCTTGCTCAAGCTGATTAGTAAAATAAATATGGACAAACTCATCTGCAAAGCCAGGTGATGTATAAAAAGAAATCACTTTTTCCATATGATTAGTCTTATAGCCCGTTTCCTCTTCCAATTCTCTCATTGCACATACTTCAGGCTTTTCCCCAACTTCTAATTTCCCTGCAGGGATCTCAACGATATTTCTTTCTAACGCTTTTCTAAATTGTCTAATCAGCACCAATTTCCCTTCTACGGTCACAGGAATGATCGCAACTGCACCTGGATGTTTTACGATCTCACGTTTACTCATTTTACCGTTTGGTAACTCTACATCTTCAAGAACAAGATCAATAATTCTTCCTTCATACAAAGTTTCAGATTTTAGTGTTTTTTCATAGAATTGTTTTGACATACAATCTCCTCCAAGTTCTAAACAATTTGAGTCTCTCATACAGTCTATCATAGCCATTTCTACTTCATGATGCGAACAATTACAGGAGGTGATTTTATGAAGGTTTATGTAACGAGTCAAGGTGTTACGTTAGTAGGGAAAAGCTGGCAAATTAATGCAATCCTAAAACAGTATATGAAAAAATATGAGACCATTGAGCAATGGCGAAATGATATTTCCAAACGCTAATCTAATGTGTTTATATGATATGCAGTATAAACAGCGGCCGCAACCGAATAAAAAAACGTTGGGTCATCATTATACGCTCGCCCCATCGTTGTAATTGATTTAGGATAACTTTCTAGAGCTGCTTCTAATATCGGCTTGAAATCTTTCTGTTCTACCCAATTAACCATATGCTTTTCTTTTAATTTGTCAGCTTGTTCTGCAAGGACATGATAGTGGCTATTCGCTAGATGCGGTAAGGGAACAATACTTTTAGTGTATGTAAATTTCATTAGTGGGGTGATGGTATGATGACTAATTCCATAGTGTCGTTCTCGACGGTCTTTAAAAGATACTCGCGGAACCCATACAGGTTGCCCATTTAAACTACTGACGATATTAGCCCAATTAGCTAATTCCATGCCACTAAATCCATAAACCGTACCTGTCCCAACAACTCCTGGGCCAAGACTAATCATGATGATATCACTTTTCAATTTTTGAACTGCAAATTGCAATGCAGTAATTAAGTTTACCGCCTCAAACTCTCCACCAAACGCCTGTCCGACTGTAATGGAATGAAAATCTTTTTCCTTCTTTAAAATTCTCATATGTTCACTTAACATAAGAGGTAATGCTGCTTCATCACTAATAATGACCGATAATTTCACATTTGGATCAATTTTTTTCATAAGAACATAGACCAGTGGAATCATACTATGTAATTCTGCTAACAAAATTGGTTTTCCCTCTAAATTAAACGTCGACTGAAACAGAGCATGATCTTCGCTTTCTTGTGCTTCAACAGAAAGTACACTATGTTGATTTGGCATATATCTTGCTTTCATAATATGCCCGTTACTAGTCACCTCCTGATAAGGTAATGTATCGGGAACAGATTTCACAATGTCCCAACCACCTGTTCCTAAGTGAAGTAAAGTGGCTGTTACATTGACAATTACATTTTTCCCTTCTTGTACACTTGGAAAGAAATTTCTATATAATAACGCTCTACCCGAGCCACCTGATGTTTCTAATAATTGTATACTATCGTCCTCATAAATAATCCTCTTAACAAAAACTACCTCATCCGCATACATAACAACACTCCTACATCATAGAAAGCACCACTATTATCATATCCAGTATTTAACAAAATATGTATCATGTGTGCAGATTCATTAAGTGTCTATCCCTATATGTTGGTAAGCTAACTGACTTCTATAGTATTGAAGTAGGCTCAAAAACTTAAAAAGAGACTGATTTAATCAGCCTCCTTAGCAATTGGTAGCACTAAATGTTCGAGCATTTCGTAATTGACTTCTCCACGAACAACTTGTTGGATCACACGGTCCTGGTCGATAATGTACGTCATCGGGAAACCTGGTGGTTGATACGTATCATTCACTACAGCTTCAATATCGAGTAACGTCGGTAACGTAACATTAACTTCTTCCATAAATTCTTTTATATCTTCTTCAACTGTGGCTCTTCTTTCGTAATAGTACATATTCACAGTTACTACTTCGATACCAAGTTGACCATAATCTTCTTGAAACTGCATAAAATCTGGCATTTCATCCTTACAAGGAGGACACCAAGTCGCCCAGAAATTTAATATAATTATGTTGCCTTCATAATCAGATAAAGACGCCTCTACGCCTTCTTCTCCCCAAACAGGTAAAGTAAAGTCGATCGCTTTTAACCCTTTGTCCACACCTAATGCCTTTTCACTATTTGTAGCTATTACAAAAATAATTAACCCAACAGCTATTATTAAAGTTAAAATACTGATCAATCGTCTATTCTTCAATCCTATTACCTCATTTCTATCCGAACTTTCCATCTTTTTATATCATATCACGGTTTAAGCATCTATATATAATAAGAGAGTGACAATCTCCTTACATTCTGAAACTTTTTCATAATTTTATTCTTTATTAATCAGTGAGTATTTGCTAGAATGAATTCGGCTTAGTTTATTTTTGGTTATATGAAGAGAGGGGCTTTTTATGTCTATCATCGAAGCATTAATTTTTGGTATCGTCCAAGGAATCACTGAATTTCTACCAGTATCAAGTACAGCACATATCGTTATTACACAAATGATTTTTGGATATACATTTCCTGGTTTAGCCTTTGAAATTTATTTACATATGGCTTCAATATTGGCTGTAATCATTTATTTCCGAAAAGACATTATTGATGTATTAACGGGCTTTTTTAAATATTTAGGGAATCGCTCTAAGGAAAATAAAGTCCATTTCTTCTTTGGTATTTATATCATTGTTGCAACAGGAATTACAGGCGGGCTTGGTCTAGTTTTAAAAGACGTTGTTGGTGACACGATGAAGACCCCTTATTTTATTGCAGCTGCCTTAACTTTTACAGGCCTTTCACTTATTTTGATTGAACGGTTCCACAAATACGGTTCACGAACAGAAGAGGATATGACATTTAAAGATTCGATTGTTGTTGGTTTAGGTCAAACGCTTGCTGTACTCCCTGGTATCTCAAGATCTGGTGCAACATTAATTGTTGCCCTATTAGCTGGATTGAGTAGAGATACTGCGGTACGTTATTCTTTCCTACTAGTCATCCCAGTTATTCTTGGATCGTCAGTCCTTGCCATAGACGAAATCGGTTCAGGAATGTTTAGTGCGATCGGTGCCCCAGCACTCATAGTATCTTTTATAGCAACATTTATTTTTTCGTGGTTAGGAATTGTTTGGCTCATTGAATTCTTAAAGAAAAGCAAGCTATTTTACTTTGCAATTTACTGCTTTATTGTTGCCATCCTAGTTGCCCTATTTATTAATCCTGAAACCATTATGGATATTTAAGGAAAAAGCGCTGACCTTTGGATAGGCCTTAGCTAGAAAGACGGACACAGCTGTGTCCGTCTTTCTTTGCAACCTTATTTTATTTACCAACTAACTGTTGAAAGGTTCTTCTAATTTCTTCACCATTTAATTCGTTTCCTATTAAAATAATGCAAGGTTTAACGGTTAATTGATCCTTTATGTGACTTAACATAAGTTGGCCTGATGCGTATTGATATTGAAATGTTTTTGGCGTTTCATCAAATTGTAATATTCCTTTACTCCTTACTACTTCTGGCATACTTTTTAGCCAGTTTTCAAAATGGATCCGATTCACAGCTGGTATATCTCTTAACGTGATTGCCTCAAACATATGATGATGGTGGTGGTTATTATTATCATGACGATGATGATCACCATCAGAAGAAACCGAGTAATTCAGATTTAATACCCTTTTCTTTAAAAGGACATCTTGATCTACTTCACCGTGTGTTGTCTCAACAAATTCTGCTCGTTCATCAACGAGGGCTTCGATCTTTTTTTTCACTTTTACTAACTCTTTATCTTTTATTAAATCGACTTTATTCAGTATGACTAGAGAGGATGAGCTAATTTGTCTCTTCAAAATCTCTCTAATTTCTTTTGAACTTGAAAATATACTCTGATATTCTAAATACTTGCTCCCATCTACCATACCTATCGTTGAGACTAGGTTTACTTTATCTATTAAAGTAGGGTGGGTCAAAGCTTCGACTATTTCAGCAGGATCAGCGACTCCTGTTCCTTCAATAAAAAGAATGTCCACATCTTCATTTCCTTCTAAAAAAAGTGAAAGTTCCCTTGTCATATCAGCAGAAATGGTACAACAAATACAACCGTTCAGCATTTCAACCATCTGTTCTTTAGCAAATAATCCTTGCTCAACGTTCACTTCTCCTAATTCATTTAAAATGAGTGCAGGCTGTAATCCTTTATTTTTTGCTGCCTGAACAGCCTTTTGCAGTACTGTTGTTTTTCCACTTCCTAAAAAACCAGTTATCAAATATACTGGAATTGGTTTTGCCATCGTTAGAACCACCTTTACTAACATAATCTATTGAAATAAGCATACAATATACTAGTTATTTTAACAAATAGGAATCATTATTATTTGTGACTTTCTTTTCATTTTCTTAACAAATAATTCTTCTTCTACGAAAAGACTAGCATCTATGATAAAATACTATTTAGCTAAAAATCTACCTTTTTAGGAGAGAACTATGAATTTGAAAACTTCTATTTCATCTTGGTTGAAAGACTTGTTTGGAGTCGTATTACTTGTTTTCTTCCTTCTTCTATTTTTTAACATCGAACGATTTAAAGAAGGTATATTTCCGATTTCAGATGTTCTGCTGAATATAAATACTATTTTTCTTGGAATTGTCATTGAGGCTGTTCCTTTTATTTTGCTTGGTGTGTTTGTTTCTGCACTAATTCAAATTTATGTATCAGAAGATGCATTACAACGTTATTTACCGAAAAACGCTTATATGGCCTTATTACCTGCGGCTGTGTTAGGAGCGATCTTTCCCATTTGTGAATGTGCGATTATTCCAGTTGTTCGCCGTCTCATTAAAAAAGGAATGCCACTTCATGTCGGAGTTGTTTTTTTAGTAGCTGCTCCTATCTTAAACCCAGTCGTTGCCGCGTCTACTTTCTATGCATTTCGAACAGACTTAACGGTTCTATATGCGAGAATGGGACTTGCATTTGTGTTAGCGATCATCATTGGTGCAATCATTTACGCTATATTCAAAAATAAAGATCAACTAAAATGGACGAAAGAAGAATTAACAGGGCGTGTAATGGTGCCAATCGGAACGACTCAAAAACCAAACCGAGTAAAACAAACCCTGTACCATGCAGCCGATGAATTTTTCCTCATGGGGAAATATTTAATAGCAGGAGCATTTATTGCAGCTTTATTTCAAACGTTATTAGATCGAAATATTCTACTTGCGATTGGAAGTAATGAATGGTCGTCAACAGCTGTTATGATGGCATTTGCGTTTATCCTTTCATTATGTTCTGAAGCGGATGCTTTTGTTGCCGCCTCTTTTGGCAGTACATTTACAACAGGATCTATTATTGCGTTTCTCGTTTACGGACCGATGTTAGATTTGAAAAACACGATCATGCTATTTGCCTTTTTCCGAGCAAAGTTTGTCATTATCTTTATGGTCGTTGTAACTGCCATTGTATTTATTTCAGTTCTATCACTACAACTATTTGTATTATAATAGATTAATATACGAGGAGGGTGAACATGAATAAAGAGAATACTGACGTTAGCTTCCATAGTTATATTCGGGGGATTATCCTTCTTGGATTTTCACTATTATTACTCGCGTTTATCGTTTCTGGCAACATTCGCTACTATATTGCACCTAAAATGATGCCATTTATGTACTTTGCTTTAGTTGTATTTATTATTCTAGGTGTTATCCAAATCATTCGAAGTACGAGGAAAAACGATCAAGATATCGATTGTGATTGCGGGGAAGACCATTCAATGACGGGCTCACCTTTAATAAAACTTGCCATCTACTCTATCTTTGTTGCTCCAATTGTGATGGGCTTTGTTCTGCCAGATAAAGCTCTAGATAGTTCCGTTGCTGCAAATCGTGGTGTACAATATGGTAGTGGAATTTTAACAAAGCCGACTGAAGCTACAGAACCAGTGAGTAGCACCTCAAGGGCTGAGGCATTCCTTGATAATCCTGATGAATATTTTGCTAGTTTAGGAGAAGAAGAAGAGCATTATTCCGTTGAAGACTTTTACACTGAAGAAGGCTTTAATCAATATTATTTAGAATTGGCCGAAGAGATAGAAGAGCAAGAAAGAATTATCGTTACGGATGAAAACTATTTAGATATAATGACGGTCTTAGACATACACATGGATCAATTTATAGGAAAAGAAATTGTTATTACGGGCTTTGTATACCGTGAGCCTGAGTTTGAAGATAACCAAATGGTTGTTGCTAGGTTTGCGATGACTTGTTGCGTTGCCGATGCTGCAGTTTATGGAACATTAATTGAAACGAACTTAGCTCAAGAATATGAAAATGACACATGGGTACATGTTTCAGGAACTCTCGACAGGACAGAATACAATGGATATCCTATACCACTCATTCACTTAAGAGAGATTACAGTCATCGACGAACCTGATCAACCCTACGTATTTCCAAGCTTTAGATAATTTTAAATGAGACTAACTCATAAGTGCCTAGTTCATTTTGTAATGATACTTGGCACTTTTCGTTCGTTAACATGATTAATTGCAATTACTGAACACATAAATCAGATATGACGACTATACCCGATTATATTTTCACATTACGGTTTGAACACACAAAAACTGTTACAAATCAGTCGCTCCTAGAGACCGTAAATAATGTTCGTTCCAATAAAGAAAAGCTGTCTCAAACCAGTCGCTATATGCGAATTTTTGAGACAGCCTCTTATTATTTAATAGCCTTCTTGTAATAAACGCTTCACTTCATTTACATCTTTATCTCCACGGCCTGAGATGTTAACAATGATAATGTCCTCACTCTTTAACTTACTTGCTTCCTTTAACGCATAGGCAACCGCGTGCGCACTCTCAAGCGCTGGAATAATTCCTTCTGTTTTCGCTAATGTTTGGAATGCATCCAATACTTCCTTTTTCGAAACTGCATAATACTCAGCTCGCTCTGTTACTTTTAAATAACTATGCTCTGGCCCGATACCTGGATAATCTAATCCTGCAGAAATTGAATGTGTCGGCAATGGATTACCTTCCTCGTCTTGTAAACAGAGGCACTTAAAGCCATGAATAACACCCGGTGTCCCTTTTGTTAAGGTCGCAGCTTCTTCAGGCTCAACACCTACTAGACGAACACCTTCTTCTGGTATATATTCGGAAAATGCGCCAATCGCATTACTTCCACCGCCTATACATGCAACGACAACACTGGGTAGTTTCCCTTCTTTTTCGAGAATTTGTCGCTTTGACTCTTTACTAATGATTGACTGAAAGTGGTGTACCATCGTTGGGAATGGGTGTGGCCCAACCGCTGAACCTAAAAGATAAAATGTATTTTCGTAGTTTTCTATTAGATCATTTAACGCTTCATCTACCGCATCTTTCAAACGGCCCTGACCTTTATGAACTGGGACGACTGTTGCTCCTAATAACTCCATACGGAAAACATTTAATTCCTGACGACGCGTGTCTTCTGCACCCATGTAAATGATACATTCCATTCCAAGCATAGCACATGCCGTTGCTGTTGCTACCCCATGCTGTCCTGCCCCTGTTTCTGCTATAACACGATGAGCCCCCATGTTTTTCGCAAGCAAAATTTGTCCAATTACATTGTTAATTTTATGGGCACCTGTATGGTTTAAATCTTCACGTTTTAAATAGATTTTTGCTCCACCGCAATTTTTTGTTAACCGTTCAGCATATGTTAATGGATTTTCACGTCCTACATATTCTTTTAAATAATACAAATATTCCTCAACAAATTTTGGATCATCTTTGTACTTCTGGAAATTTTCATCTAAACGGTCTAGCACTGCGTTCAACTGTGGTGGCACAAAACTTCCACCAAACTCACCAAAATATCCTTTTTCATTCTTCTCTACTGTACTCATCTCTACTTTACTCATGCTAAACTCTCCTTAAATTAACAAATATTATAATATTATGATAATTTATATTTTAACAGGTTTATATTTTTGTAGCAATCATTATTTAATGATTGCTAACACCGATAGTCGACTCCGTTTTCGGTTGTTGGACTACTTCAAGTTGATCATCTTGTTTTAGTAAATAATACTGAACACTATCAATTAAAGCATACCAGCTCGCCTTAATAATGTTTCCTGAAACACCGATAGTGCTCCACTTTTCCTTCCCATCAGAAGACTCAATTAGAACACGTACTCTTGATGCTGTTGCATCCGTTTCATCTAGCACACGTACTTTGTAATCCGATAGATACATCTGATTAATACAAGGATAAAATTGTTCAAGCGCTTTCCTTAATGCGTGGTCTAGTGCATTAACAGGTCCATTACCTTCTGCAGCTGTCAGCACTTCCTGATCGTTAACAACTAGCTTAACCACTGCTTCTGTCGTAAACGATTGATTACCATCATTTTCAATCAAAATTTTAAAGTGATCTAATTTAAAAAACTCCCGATGCTCACCCAATCCTTTTTTAACAACGAGTTCAAAGGATGCTTCAGCTGCTTCATACTGATATCCATTTAGTTCCAATTCTTTGATTTGTTCAATGATTTCCTTAGTTGCTGGATTATTCTTATCTAAATCTAAATTCCACTCTTTCGCTTTAAATAAAACATTACTTTGTCCTGATAGTTCCGAAACTAGTACTCTTCGTTTATTTCCAATCGCTTCAGGCTCGATATGTTCGTAAGTTTCAGGATGTTTTAATACAGCACTAACATGCATACCTCCTTTGTGGGCAAAAGCACTTTTCCCTACAAAAGGTTGATTGCTAGGTGGTACTTGATTGGCAATTTCATGAACATACTTAGATACAGATGTTAAATTGGTCAGTTCCTGACTTTCAATACATTCATATCCCATCTTAAGCTGCAAGTTAGGAATTAATGAAATAAGGTTAACATTGCCACATCGTTCACCATATCCGTTAATTGTTCCTTGTACTTGGGTGGCACCAGATTGAACCGCTACAAGTGTATTTGCTACAGCTAATTCTCCATCGTTATGACAATGGATGCCAACTTGAATAGAAAGCTCTTGTACGACGTGCTGTACTATTGATTTCACTTCATCTGGTAATGACCCTCCATTCGTATCACAGAGGGTAACACAATCAGCACCAGCTTCTTCTGCTTTTTTTATCGCTTTGATGGCATATTCCGCATTTCTCTTATAGCCATCAAAAAAATGTTCAGCGTCAAATATGACTTCTAATCCGTTTTCCTTTAAGTATTTTACCGAATCATAAATCATACTTAAATTTTCATCTAATGTTGTTTGCAAAGCATGCGTCACTTGAAAATCCCATGTTTTTCCAAAAATTGCAACAGATTTTACACCACTCTCTAAAATTCGTTGTAAATTTTGATCTTTATCAGGGGTAACTCCCATTCGTCGAGTACTTCCAAACGCTGTGACTGTTGCGTTCTTTAATTTAAGATCTTTCACTTTTCCAAAAAAGTTCATATCCTTTGGGTTACTACCAGGCCAGCCACCTTCTATGTAGTGTATTCCCAATTCATCAAGCTTTTTAGCAATTTTCAGCTTATCCTCGACAGATAAACTTACCCCCTCACCTTGAGTTCCATCGCGAAGGGTTGTGTCATATAAAAACACTTTTTGGCTAGTCATTTTGTTCTCCCTCTCTCCTAGCATACTCTCTACTAAAAACTGTGTTATTTTAATTTTAATATTTATCTAAATATTGCATTAAAGTATATCATATGAATAACAAATTGACTATGCAACGTTCTAAATTTTCAGTAATCTTCCTTATTCTTAAGTGGCCATTATTAAAGATTAAGAATTCACTTTAAAAGATATTCGCTCATTATATTTTATAGAAGGTTACGATTTACCTAAAATGGTTAAATATTTCGCTAAAGAAGAAATTCTGGTACTAGAAGCAAAGAAATTAGATTTAGATGTAACGAATAAAATTGAAAGTTTCGAGTTGCTATTTCCATTTGGGGAAACTGGAAACGAGGAGTTTTTTTATCCAAGAAAAATATTTAGGGATTACTATAAAGGAGTACTATGAAATTTATTTTAAAAAACGAATGGAACGTAATGCCTATATTATTAAACTCATTAACGAAGTGCTGGATTTATCCATTTACGAAGTTGATGAAATAGAAATGGCTAAGCATGAGATTAACGAGTATATCAACAACCTTTAAAAAAAATATGAAGACGATATAGAAATCCTCTAGCTATTTCTTGTATCAAAAAGTCGCATTGGCTTGTAAGATCCAATGCGACTTTTGATTAATATAGCTTCTTCAATCCAAAATTAGCCATCAATTGATATGTTAATTTTCAATTTACTTCTTCTCAACCGTACGTATAAACAGTAGTCAACTACTGTTAATTCGATTACGCTTTTTCTACGATTGTTGCTACACCTTGACCGCCACCAATACATAAAGTAGCTAGTCCGTATTGACCATCACGACGCTTTAATTCGTGTAGTAGGGATACAAGTATACGAGCTCCACTTGCACCAATTGGATGTCCAATTGCAATCGCTCCCCCATTAACGTTAAGAATTTCTTTTGGAAACTCTAAATCGCGTCCTACCGCTAAAGCTTGAGCAGCAAAAGCTTCGTTTGCCTCAATTAAATTCAAATCTGATAATGAAAGCCCTGCTTTTTCTAATGCTTTTTTCGTAGCAGGTACTGGGCCAATTCCCATAATTCTAGGGTCAACTGCAGCACTTGCATTTCCACGAATAACAGCAAGAGGCGTTACACCTAGTTCATCCGCTTTTTTACGACTCATCACGACAACCGCAGCTGCACCGTCATTTAATCCTGATGCATTTCCAGCTGTAACACTACCATCCTTTTTAAATGCAGGCCGTAACTTTCCTAGTTTCTCAGCTGTCGTTCCAGCCTTCACGTATTCATCTGTATCAAAGACGATTGGATCTCCTTTACGTTGTGGAATTTCAACTGAGACGATTTCATCTTTAAATTTTCCTTCCGCAATCGCCTTTGCCGCTTTTTCTTGACTCCAAGCAGCAAATTCATCTTGCTCCTCACGAGTCAGTTCATACTGATCACATAAGTTTTCAGCTGTTACACCCATATGATAATCATTAAATGCACAAGTTAATCCATCGAATACCATAGTATCAATTAACTTTTGATCACCCATACGGAACCCATCTCTTGCTCCCATAGCTACATACGGTGATTGACTCATATTTTCCATACCACCAGCAACGACAACATCAGCATCACCTGAAAGAATAGCCTGTGTTGCTAAATGAACCGCTTTTAAACCTGAACCGCAAACCTTATTAATTGTCATAGCAGGCGTATATTGAGGTAATCCAGCTTCAATTGCCGCTTGGCGTGCTGGATTTTGCCCTAAACCTGCTTGAAGAACATTCCCCATAATGACCTCATCAACTTGATCGCCAGCAACTCCTGCTTTTTCTAACGCAGACTTGATGACCGTTGCACCTAACGTTGTTGCTTTCACTCCTTTTAAACTTCCACCAAAACTTCCAACCGCTGTCCTGACAGCGCTTACAATGACAACCTCTTGATTACTCATTATGATATCTCTCCCTTCAAATCTTTTAACCTATAAAAAATATATTCGAATCGTACAAATAAGTATTACCCAATTGAGCGTTCGCTCAGTATGTTCCCTTTATAGTATACACAAAAGTAGAAACATATGTATAGTATTATCTCAATATTCAGGCTCCTTTTGTAAAAAGGAGCCTGACCTTTATTCTTAATTATGATACTTTCGTTCGTTTCCCAATGGACCTCCAACCTTCAATACCGAGGAAAATACATAAAACAAATAATACTAACCCCGATCCAAATAATAACCAGTTTTTTAATATGAAGTTATTATACATGAGAACACCGAGTGCGGACACCGTTACGACAAACATAAAGAACATCGGGATCACGACATAGTATGCTTTTGCTCCTATTTTAATTAGCCAAACAGAAACGGCTAGTAAAGCCAAAGCACCTAACATTTGGTTCGCTGAGCCGAATAATGGCCAAACTCTTTCCCAAGTTCCTGATAGCGCTAGAGCACCAGCCCCAATTAGACCAGCAATCGTTGCAACATGGTTATTTTTAACGGCTGGTATATGTTCCTCTCCCAATTCTTGAATTGCATAACGCATTAAACGTGTAGCCGAATCCAATGTCGTCAATAAAAAGGCTGAAGCCGTGAGCGCCGTAAATGTTGTCGCAATTGTTAAATCGATACCCCAGTGGGACATAAAATAGCCAATTCCCGCTGAGAAAGTACCGATAGGACCCCCTAACTCTGTCATTCTAGCAGCGAAATCGGCTTGAGTTAAATAGGCGACAGCTCCAATTGCAATGATAGCTAGAAATGCTTCCAATAGCATAGACCCGTAAGCGATAAACTTTCCATTCCTCTCATTGTCCAGCTGTTTTGCTGTCGTTCCTGATGAAACGAGTGAGTGGAAACCTGAGATGGCACCACATGCGATCGTTATAAATAATATTGGGAATAAAAAGCCTAGTGTTTCATGATTAAATCCAGTATAAGCAGGTAATTGAATGGTCGGTGCGGCAATAATAATTCCAAGAGTTGCCCCTGCAATCATCCCATATAATAAAAAAGCATTTAAATAATCGCGAGGTTGTAATAACACCCATACAGGTAAAGTTGATGCAATGTAAGCATAAATAAGAAGAATAATTGACCAAGTGACAGCACTTAATTCTAACGGAAATGAAATTCCGACCCATACACTAGCAAGCATAGCAATGACACCAAGAATACTTGCTGCAGGTAAGCTCAACCGAATTTGGTTGATAATAAAACCAAATACTAGTGCCACTCCAATAAATAATACGGATGCAGTTGCTGCCTCTGGCACGGCAACAAACGTATTGGCAACTAGAATAATAAAAACACCGACAATTAAAATTAAAGTTGCGATCGAAAAAATAAGGAATAAAACTTGGCCACGCTTCCCAATATATTCGCGAATAATTTCTCCAATCGATTTCGCTTTGTGACGTACAGAAGCTTGTAAAGATGTATAGTCATGGACCCCACCAATAAAAATACTACCGATGAGGATCCAAAGAACGGCAGGTAACCAACCAAAAAAAGCCGCAGTAATTGGTCCAACTATCGGACCTCCACCTGCAATCGTTGCAAAATGGTGTCCTAACAGAACTGGTTTTTTAGCTGGCACATAATCTACTCCATCATACAGTTCATTCGCTGGTGTTTTTCGATTCGGATCGACCTTCATTTGTCTTTCTAGAAATCTACCATACGTAAAATAAGCAATAAGTAGAATAATACCAGAAATTAATAACAAAGTGAGTAAATTCATCTCTTAAGTTCCCCCTTTAGTGGACTTTAAAATGCTGCATATACTCTCTCCCTTTTTTATTTACATAAACTTCATTGTCATCAACATGGACTAGCCCTACATAACATTCAATCCAACCGTTCATACCAAACTTTAAGAATTTAAGTTTTCTTAATTTCTTCACCTCCTTAATTACATCTTTTTCTAGAGGCTTGTTCGTTAAAATAACACCTAGAAGAATGGAAGACATATGTTCACTATGAGAAGGAACATATGAAGCGCTATTTCTTAACAACTCTGTTGCAAACGTTTGGACATCTCCTTTCGTTACTTTCGTTTCTTTTTCCCATACAAATACGTACTGCTGATTATCGACGCCCCAAATAGGAATGGACTTTGTCATAAAATACTTTTCATCACGTCTTTTGTATTCTGCATAAAAAGAAAGTGGAATTGAACCGAGTTCTTTACTTGTAAATACATTAAAATGACGACTATACTTTCCTATTAAACGATCTAAATAACTTTTTGAGATAATTACACTCAATTACTTCCCTCCTAAAACCGCCTTAAACCTGTAGCTGTAATCCCTTTTAAAAAAGGGATATTGGAGAAACGAAAATCGATTTGATTATTTTTTAAAGTTAAGCCCTTTTCTACAAAGACTTTAATTCCTTCATAGTCATGTTTTACATAGCGCGCTTGATTCGATGGTTCTTTTAAATAAACTTGCAATTCCTGAGTATTTCCTACACAGCAACTGATGGCGCTTTCAAACAACCAAACAGTTAACACATTCCCTTTTCTTCTCACCCATTCTAATGCTTTTTCACTAAAACAAAATTTTAAGTTTGTATTCCCAACAATTACCCCTCCTTTTTATTCCTATACATATTATGAACAAGTAACAAATATTAAAGTTTTCTGAATAATATTTTACCCAAACAAAAAAGTTAACTCCTATAGACTAGACAAAAGCGCGCTTTATTTCTGCATTTTTTACTCAATGTCTAGATCTATTGGAATTAACCTTCTAAGGCATTATTCAGTTTTCATAGAAAAAATGGCTACTTGTGTTTCGCCTGCTACAACCTGTCCTGCTGGTTCTACGTTGATCGACTTGACCTGATCAAAATTCGTGATTACAACAGGTGTAATCGTACTCACCGCTTTTTCTTTAACTAAGTCGATCGAAACCTCTACTAACTTCGCTCCCTTTTCTACTTTATCCCCTTCTTTAACAAAGACTTCAAATCCTTCACCCTTCATGTTCACCGTTTCAATGCCAATATGGATAAGTACTTCTGCTCCACCAACCGAACGAATTCCAATCGCATGTTTAGTAGGAAAAACTTGAATAACTTCCCCTTTAATAGGTGAAACCACAATTCCATCAGTCGGTTCAACAGCAAATCCATCTCCAATCATTTTTTGAGCAAATGTTGGATCTGGAACGTTTTCCATTTTTACGTATGTACCATTCATAGGAGAATATAGCACTTCTTCGCTTAGTAACTCTTTTTTTCCAATACCAAATAATTTTTTTAACAACGTTACCACCTCAACTTGTATATACAATTTTTAATATTTAGCCTAATACTTTAAGCAGTGTTTGTCAAAGGTTTAATTCCTTTCATATGTAATGTCCCCTAATTTATGAAAATCAAACTATTATGCATAGACAAAAAATTCATAATTACCTAACAAAAGTTTCATAAATCTCACAAAATTAACTTAAATCCGAATGATTTTTCTTTAAATCAAAAAAAAGTTCGTTAAATATGATAAATAATCTTACATTCCAAAAATGAATATGCTATAATCACTTCATCAACTGATGAAATAATAAAATAACTCGTATAATTGTGGGGATATGGCCCAAAAGTTTCTACCGAATTGCCGTTAACGATTCGACTACGAGTGAACATATGACATCGAAGCGTAACTACAAATAGTTGTTACTTTTTAATAGATACGCTTTTAGTTCGGATTTAACCCGAATGTCAGAATTCACTCGTTTTACAGTGAACTGACATTCGGGTTTTTGTATTTGTAATTAGCCATGTTAAAGGAGGATTTTCTAAAATGAAAATGCTTAAAGATGAAATTTTAAGTAAAGGAATTGTTTTATCTGAAGGGGTATTAAAAGTGGATTCATTTCTCAACCATCAAATCAACCCTGTACTATCTTTAGAAATGGGGAAAGAATTTGTAAGTAGGTTTGATCAAACATCTTTTACAAAAGTATTAACGATTGAATCTTCGGGCATCGCCCCAGCATTCACAACGGCTTTAGAGCTTGGAGTAGAACTCGTATTTGCTAGAAAGAAAAAGTCATTAACAATGAGCGATCACGTGTATACAGCGGATGTTTACTCCTTCACTAAACAAGAAACGAACACAATTACCGTTTCAAAAGATTTTATTAATGAAAGTGATCAAGTACTAATTATTGATGACTTCCTTGCAAACGGACAAGCAGCACTTGGACTTGCAAAAATCGTTGAGCAAGCTGGAGCTAAAGTCTCTGGAATTGGGATCGTTATTGAAAAATCATTTCAACCAGGACGCCAAGTTCTTTTAGATGCAGGATACAACGTAGAATCATTAGCAAGAATTCATTCATTAAAAAACAATCAAGTCCGTTTTGTCGATGAAACGGTGCTAGTTTAAGTCAGGGGAGAGAAATTTATGTCTACTAAATCAGTCAACTATCCTTGGTATAAAAAAGAAGATACAGATGCTTTTTTTTCACTGTTTCAAAACAATTTAGCAAACTTTGTACTAATTACAATTACTTTACTTGCGGCTGGTTTTCCAGCTAGTATCGTCTTTGGAAAAATCATTCCAGGTGCTGCTGTAGCTGTCATTGTCGGTAACTTATACTATGCTTTTTCTGCAAATCGTTTAGCCCAAAAAGAAGGACGGACCGACGTTACTGCATTGTCTTATGGAATTAGTACACCTGTTATGGCCGTATTCTTATTCGGTATCATGCTTCCAGCCAATGCCATTACAGGTAATCCAGAACTAGCTTGGAAAATTGCGTTAGCAGCTGCATTTCTTAGTGGATTACTTGAAGTATTACTAAGTTTTTCAGGAAATTGGATTCGTAATCATATTCCACGCCCAGCTATGCTAGGTGCACTTGCTGGTGTTGCCTTAACATTTATTGCAGGTGAAATGTTATTTAGAACGTTTGAAATGCCAGTTGTAGGTCTTGTTGTTTTAGCTATTATTCTTGTAGGGATTATTGGAAAACTAGCGATGCCTTTTAATATTCCTTCATCACTATTTGCAATTATCATCGGAACGGTTTTAGCTTTTACAATCGGTTATTCTGACACAAGTAAAATTAGTGAAGGGTTATCTAATATCGGAGTTTATCCTATTTTACCAACATTAGCACCGTTTGAAGGTATCGGATTATTATTCACAACTTTTATTGGACTTCTTGCCGTTATTTTACCGATTACCATTTATAATGCAATTGAAACAATGAACAATGTCGATGCCATGGCTGCTGCTGGTGACAGTTATGATATCCGTGAATGTCAAGCTGTCGATGGTGCTGGTACAATGATTGGAGCCATCTTTGGTGGGCCGTTTCCAACGACCGTTTATATCGCGACAGTAGGTTCGAAGTGGATGGGTGCTGGCCGTGGTTATAGTATTTTAAATGCTGTCGTGTTCTTCTTTGCTGCATTATTCGGGTTAATCGCTGCGATTTCTGCTATTATTCCAGTATCAGCAATTGCTCCTATTCTCGTATTTGTCGGTATGTCCATGGTAGCAACAGCTTATCAAACAAATGCTTCAAAATATTATCCAGCAGTTGCCGTTGCCATGTTACCTTATCTTGCAAACTACATTATGACTCGTTTTAACAACGCAGCTGGTGAAGTGGTTGCTAACCTTTCTCAAGGGATTGTACCACTAGGACAAGGTGCGATGTTCACTGGAATTATTTTAGGTGCGATTACTGTATTTATTATTGACCGTCACTATATTAAAGCAACGATTTTTGCTCTCGTTGCGGCATTATTCTCATTTGTAGGATTAATCCATGCACCATCGTTAACCATTAATGCCGCTCCAGACTTTACATTTGGTTATATCGCGATTGCTTTATTCTTTGTTTACTGTCATTTTAAAGCTTCGAAATCAACGATTGAAACTAAAACTGAAAGTGAAAAACGAGCAGCTTAATAGAATTATAAAGAAGAGATAGGACAACTCCTATCTCTTCTTTATATATTAAATGTAAGAAAACATTACCTTTCGCTATCTTGCGGTATAACATATTCCTCATCTATTCTTTACCATTGTTCTTGTTTATTACTACAGATTTTTTTAAAAAATAAAAGCTAATTAATGCTAAACATGAAATAATAACTAAAAAGAAATAGCTAATACCAAATGCTTGAATGCCATGATTCCAAAACGGGATATACATACTAGTAAAGAACTCCGATTCTAATAGCTTTCCAGAAACAGAAACACCAAACGCTCCACCTATGAATTGACAGAGTTGCAAAATTCCTATACTCGAGGCAAATTCTTCACTACTTAAGTAATTTGATAAATAGTTTGGTAAGCTCATAGTAATAGAAGAAAAACCAATACTCGAAACAAGATAAAAAAAGATTACGGTTATAGAAGTAATATGACTAAATAAGGTAAATAAACTTGTTGCAACAAGTATACAACTAATTCCGAACCCGATAATAACCATTGAGCCAACTCGATCCATCCACCTTCCAATAAAAATGGAAAGGATAGCAGATAACATTGCACCAGGGAAAATAATCAGCCCTATCATAGCACTTGAGCTATTAAAAACTTTTGCTAAAAGTAATGGACTTAAAAACAAAAGAGAAAAATTAGTAAAGAAAATGCAAAATCCGATAAGAATAATAAAAATGTACACTTTATTTGATAATAAATTTGGTGGAATGATTGGATTTTTAACCCTTTTTATATGTAACCAAAATAAGAAAAAACATAATATACCAAGAAGTACAATTGAATAACTTGTCGTTACAAAAATGAGTAATGATACAACCCCTATTAATAAATAAAGGATACCTAAAAAATCAATGGACTTTGTTTCTGATGGGTCTTTCGGTAGATAATATAAATAAAGGGGAACAGTCAACACCCCTATTAAACTAATAACAAACAAAAAAGACCAACCTAAATATTGTGTAATAAATCCTCCTACGAGTGGACCTAAGCCAAAACCTAATGTCGAAGCCGCAGATACTACGCCCATGCCCCTACCTCGTCGTTGAATGGGAATATACCGTGAAATAATGACAATCCCTAAAGCTGAAACACAACAAGCACCAGAAGCTTGGATCACTCTTGCAAACAATAATACTGCATAATTTGCTGATAATATACCCACAATAGAACCTATCCCAAACAAGATGAGGCCTACTGTGAGAAGTGAGGATATTGATTTCATTTGTGAAAGTTTACTATACAAAACCGTTCCGACAGCAAATACAACCGAATAACTTGTTACGATCCAAGACGCCGTTGTTGGAGTTAAAGAAAAATGAAAAATGATTTCAGGTATGGCTACATTAAACATCGTTGTATTCATGACAACAATTAGGATGTTTATAAATAATCCTACATAAATGAACTTCTCACTTTTCAAATTTAAAGTTGATTTATTTTGAACGAGCTCCATTTCACACCTCTTTTCACAAACGCCCCTTTAATTGTCTTAATATATATTATTATCAGAAAACTAAACATAACTCAATAAAATAATAAAAGTGGTGTACGATACCTTTTGTATCATACACCTTATTTTAATACTTATATTAGGGTAAAAATTTTTTTATATGTATTAAGCACAAGACTCTATTATGTTTCTGTTAATTTTAATGAATTAAATCTATCCTTTAAGGTATGCAAAAATAAAAGCTGCGAATACCACTCGCAGCTTTTATTTTATTTTACATTTCAAGCTGATTGAGTATTGTTTTCAATTCTATGATTTCTTCCTTTGATAAAGTTAAGCCTTTTCCCATCTTCTCATGGTTAGGGGCCCAGTCACGTAGATCAAACTTCGCTTCACGTCCATTCCAACTGACTAAATTCAGTTCTTTCTTCCACCCTTTTGCATTTTCAGATAAAATGCCCAGAGTTTCTTCAATTTCAAATTTAATTTCTGCCATAAAAATTCCTCCAGTATTATTATTTTTCATTTTTCTAGTATGTCAGTCAGGTTCTTTAGTCATACCACTTTCTACTAATCAATACTACTTTACTTTAACTCAATTCATTTGTAATTGTCATTTGATATTAAAAGAGGTTAGAAGCATACTTTTAGAAGAAATCATTAGAAGGAGACTAGTCTCATGAGGACATCTGCAAATAGGGGAGCGAACTCGTTCTTGCAAGCTGGAACATCGGGGAATCAGATAGAGTTTCAACTCCACCTACGCTACGCTAAGAGGTGGGTCTTTACCCTAAGAACTTAACCAGGATAAAAATACACATTTCTTATTCAGAATTAAGGACATCACATTGGTATAATTTAAGTTTGTCACCTCCCAATTAATAATATATACTAAGTAACTTGTAAATTGTTTTAAAGAATTATTAATTTTTTGTTGATACTATTGGTCTATTAGAATTCCTTTTATTTTGTACTATAATGTCACTATGTGTATTTTTATATAGGAAGGTTGGAAAACAACATGTTCTGTCACTCGTGTGGGAATAAGCGCTTAGACAACGAACGATATTGTCAAAAATGTGGAACAGGATTTATAGACAGTAAAGAAGGAATCAATTCGACTGTTGAACAACAGTCAGAATCATCCACTACCCTACCTAAAAACCAACAGAGCAAATGGAAATCGTTGAAACTTTGGCTTTTTCCATTACTAAGCACCTTGATCATTTTGATCGGACTACTTTTTTATTCTTATTATGAAATTTCTTTAAACCAAAGGGTTCATGCGTTAAATAGTCAAATCGAATTTAGTATTTCAATTGGTGATTATCAGAAAGCTGAGCAACAAATTAACGAAGCTCTTCAATTACGAGACATCGTTACATTACAACAAATTAATGATGTTATTGAAAAAGCACTCTTCTATGAACAGGAATTAGTTGAAATTGAAGAGTTAATACAAAGAAATGCTGTCGAGAAAGCCTCATATCAAATTGAAACATTAAAAAAACATCTAAACGAAACCAATTACCTTTCTTTATTACAACCAATCGAGCACAAATTGGAAAAAGCTGAGATTACAATAACAGTTGCCGGAATTAAAATGGAACTAAATGAATTGGACACTGTTGAAGAATTAGCACAAAACCTATCAAGCATCTCTTCATTAAGTGACGAAGAAGCTTCAAAAGTAAAGGAACAAATAACTAATAAAATTGTCCAACTATCTTATGAAAAAGCAGAAAAACATTTGCATAAGCATGAGTTTTCCAATGCTATTTATGCTTTAGAAATTGGCCTTCAATATGCAATAAATGATGAAAAATTACTTTCATTTATTGAGAGAGTAAATAATGAAAAGCTAGCTTTTGAAAAAGCAGAAAAAAATCGACTTGAAGAAGCAATGGTTGCAGCAGCAAAAGAAGATTTAAGAAATCGTACTGAAGCCGTAGAAATTACTTCTATTCATATTGAGATGGACGAATACGGAGATGTTTATTTATATGGAGATGTCGTGAATAATGGGACAACAACTATTTATTCAATCGACATTCATTATTCTACTTTTGATAAATCGGAAGAAAAAGTTGGGAACGCCGTAACTTCTGTCTATCCATATGATTTATCACCTGGAGAAATTGGACGATTCAGTCACTCCTATTATGGTGTATTTGAAGATTTAAACGTTAAAGTTGACAATATTACTTGGCAAATTGAATAAAGGACGGATTAACAAATGAACAGTAAATGGTTAGTTAGCATCCTTTCGACTCTTCTTATTTGGGTGCTAGGAATTACAGCATTTTTCTTTTTATCTGATTGGGTACCTGCACAACTCCAAATTGAATCAACATTACTTACCGAAGAAGAATCAGATCCTTCCGAAGAATATAAACAAGAAAAAAGTTTAAAAGAAATCATTCACGAAACTCAAAAATCGGTTGTGATGATTGAAGTAGAAAAAACAGGTTCTACTGGGTCTGGTTTTTTTTATAACAACAAAGGTGATGTAATTACAAACGCCCATGTTGTTGCCGGTGCGCAAGAAGTAAAAGTTAAGCTTGCAGACACAAGTGAACACATAGGAACGGTCATAGGAATTAGCACCGATATAGACGTGGCACTTGTACGTGTTACTGATTTAGAAGGTATCAAACCATTACCACTTGCAAAAGAAATTTTTGCTGAACTAGGTGATGAAGTACTCGCATTAGGAAGTCCACTCGGTTTTCAAAATACAGTAACGACTGGTATTATTAGTGGTGTTAACCGTAGCTTTGAGTTAGAAAATTATCAATATGATAATGCCTATCAAATTTCTGCACCCATTGCTAAAGGAAATAGTGGTGGTCCACTAATCTCTCTTTCCACTGGAGATGTAATTGGAATTAATTCAGCTGCAACAGATGTTGGTACAATTGGGTTTAGTATCCCGATCTTAAATATTATCTCACTTGTCAATACATGGTCCGAAACGCCAATGAATTCACTGCCTTCACTAGAAAATTCAATCAATATAATCCACGACAGCTCATCAACAGAAAAACTCGCATTAAATCTTGTCGACTATTTTTATGAAAGTATTGATCTTCAAGATTATGTTACGGCCTACTCTCTTTTAGGGCACTCCTGGCAGTTAAATATGAACTATGAACAATTTAGGCAAGGTTATTTGAATACTCGATCTGTAAGAATTGAGGATATTTATTCCATAACAAATGAGGAAGAAGTAAAAGTTATAGCAATTATAAGTACCGAACAACAACGGGAAAAGGATAAAGAGATTACTACTCAAAAATATAAAGTAACGTACGAAGTTGGTTATGAAAATGATCATTTAAAATTGATTAGTGGAACAGGAGAAGAAATACAATAACAACGATGGAAGCTTGCAGAAAAAGGAGTGTCTATTAGCACTCCTTTTATTATGGATAAATATACGGTTCTTTCGGCTTTTCAATAACCTCTATTCGTGTGATTTGAATGATTGGAATTGGGGCTAATTCGCGTCCATTGGAACGAACATCTAGGACCCCTTGCACACTCACCCAACTCCCCTCGAAAAGGTGAACTTCCTGTTCCATTTCTGCTAAAAATCCGATAACCGTGGCATCAGCTACACAATGGGTGATTAAAAACCGGCCAATAAAAATCTGATCCTTTTTTTCCTCCTTTAACACAAATCCCTCGACTGCAATATTTCTACCACTTACCACTTCTGGGTTTTTAGTAATCGCATAGAATTTCTGTGCAAAAGACGCTTTCTCCATCACAATTAGGTCGTTCTCATGTTGTAGTAACTCTCCTTCCGTTGTATCTAACGGTAAACAAATAGCTTCCGGAACATGGTCGGAGTGAAAATGGATATGGTCATTGTGATTAGGGTATATTTCTACCTCGCTAGGTTGCTGCATGAGAGCACCTCTATTTAACGCAATCGAGGCATCCAATGATTTAGCAGGCAACAATACACCAGTAATAACAGGGAGGCCAATAATAGCATAAATGATTCCATTTCGAAACGTCATACGGTTTGTATAACCATCTTCATGATTACAGCCCCAAGGACCACAGTTCTCATCGTGCTCTTCTACTCTCCTACTACTCCAAATGCGCGGGACTTGTATAAAAAAGAGAAACAAGAACAATATGGAAGCGACTTGACTAAATCCAATATATTTTGGATTTATATAGTGTGAAATTTCTTCAAAATAGTGTAATTTAAATAAAAAGCCTGCAAAACTGAGTAAAATAAGAGCTCTTATCGCTTGATGAATATAAAAATACATAAGTATATCCGACCCCTTAATGTAAGTACTTTCGCTCACTACCTATAATAATGGATGGGTGAGCATTAACACCCCCAAAACCGTAAATGTAATCAATAGCATTAAAACGATGACAAACCGAAAACGAAAGACAGCAAACAACATGAGTGAATTTTTTAAATCTAGCATCGGTCCATAAATTAAAAAGCCTAATAGTGACGTTTGTGAAAATAGGTGGCGAAAAGAAGCGGCAATAAAGGCATCTGCTTCGGAACACAATGAAAGTAAAAACGCCAACCCCATCATGATGACGGTAGACATAAGAATTCCATCCCCAAGACCTAGTAATGAGGGTGACGAAACAAATGTTTGAATAAATGCCGCTAACAATGCTCCAATCATTAAATATTTTCCCATTTCAAAAAATTCGTCTACCGAATGGTGCCACATTGCTTTTAACCTTTCGTATATTGGTAATTTTTGATGATTGTTCACAATCATCGAGGCCTGTGTTTTTCTAAACTGGTTACCTTTGTATAAAACACTAATAAGAGCACAAATGATCAAAGCGATTACTAATCCTAATCCCATACGTAAAAGCGCTATTCGTAAATCATTACCAAAAGCCATATACGTCGACCCAACGACAATTGGGTTTATTAATGGGCCTGTTAATAAAAATCCCACACCAGCAAATATTGGGACTCCTTTTGCGACTAACCGACGAACGATTGGGACAATTCCACACTCACAAGCAGGAAAAAGCGCACCAATTAGACAACTGACTACGACAGCAAGTGCTCGATTTTTCGGAAGCCAACGCTGAATATGCTCTTCAGTAATAAACACTTGTATAAGACCAGCAATAAATACACCAATTAATACAAATGGAATCGCTTCTATTAAAATACTTAAAAAGATCGTATTAAATATGAGTAAGCTATTTGGTAAACTTTGTCCATGTTCAACGATGGTAGGACTATAAAAAATAAAAAGAGAAACCATGCCTAACAATATAAATCCTGTGATTTCTACTATATAGGGGTGGGTACTTTTTTGCATTCTAACCTCCTTTCCATTACTCTTTTAAGATTTATATGCGGACAAGGTAAAATCATGTTATAAAAAAGAAACATTACGATTTAAAAGATGAAATACAATAACGTAAAATTCAAACAGTATTAAGCCATGCTTTACTCAAAAAAGAAGACTCCATTATAATTACAGCTGCTCCATTCAAATCTAAAAAAAGAAATAACGAGTACTAAAACCAAATTAGGAACACATTTTCTATTTTAAGAAAAAAACTATAACTCTCTTCTTTAAGTAAAATAAGAAAAGAGCTAACTCTATGTGTTAGCTCTCCTTCCGATGTTTTATTGACCATTTAATTCCATTTTTACTTGTTGGATTTCGTTCATTTGTGCTGGTGCTGCTGGCTTATAATATCCTTTTTGCTTAGAGGCATTATAAACTGCATACTGACGAGCTTCATCTTGATTTCTCATTTGTTGCAAAGTTTGACGCAGCTGCGGATTATCGGTTTGAGCTATAATTGAGGCATAAGTTGTTAAGCTACCATTGATCATCGATAAATAATCATTCATCATATCTTTTTCATTCATAGGATAACCTCCTTATTGCTGATTTAAAAACGCCATTAGTTGTTGTTTTGAATTTCTAGCGGCCTGTGCATCATTTTGTAACATCTGTACGATTTGTGGGTCAGTACAATTGGCAGCATAAGCATCAAGCTTCTTAGCAACCGTTTCATGTCCCCCAATTAAATGACGCAAATTTTGTAGCTCTAATTCATTAAGTGGCACTATACATTCTCCTTTCGCATCGGTAATAACTACACCCATTATTATCTAAACTAAAGTGAGAATTATGTGCATTTAAACATTAAAAGGTGCCAGGCACCCTTAGTTTACTAATGTGGCCTGGCACTTTGTTATTTTATTCCATTGTTTTGTCAGGTCTTCTTTGTCAATATCGATGCCGATAATGACTAAATAATGTTGCTCAGCATCATTCGTAGGTTCCCAATTTGTTCGTTTAACAACATGTTGCATTAAGTACGTTTCCTTTTTTCCATCTACTGCAAGATATCCTTTTGCCCTTAAAATATTGGCTTTACATTTTTTGAAAAATTTTTCCACATCTTTCTCCCGAACAGGTTTCGAAATGGGTAAAGAGAATGTTTGGATTCGAGAAAATGAACGCTTATGTGGAGCTTTTGTTTGATCCTGTTCTTGCTTCATTCTTTTAATATTAACTTTAACTTTAATTGCATCATTAGACGAACGATTTTTTATTTTATCAAATAGTGGTTCGATATTGACTGCACTGTACGACGTAAAATAAATTTCAGCTTCATCATTTTGCTTTTTTAACATTTTTTTAATTTTAGCTTTCCTAGCTGAATCTGCCAAATCAATTTTATTAATGACTAGCCAATCGGCCACTTCTGTTTGTCTTCTAACCGTTTCCACTAAGTGACGATCGGCTTCAAATATACTATTATACTCCAGCACATTTTCGGCATCTAAAATCGTAATTACTCTTTCCAAATATAAGCGTTCGATAAATTGGGGTTCTGTAAAAGAATCGACGACTTCTTCTGGATTAGCTACTCCAGTGAGTTCAATAAAAATTACATCTGGCTTTTGTAAAACTAACTTCTCCATACTCTCAACAACTTCACTCTTCTTGTTACAGCAAATACATCCATCTAATAATTTCTCAATGATTTGCTCATTACGCTCATTTGATATAATCGCCCCATCAGTATCTGTACTTCCTAACTCATTCATTAATACTGCTGGTTTGATTTGACGCCTAGAACATTCTTCTAATAACCGTAACAATAGCGTCGTTTTACCACTTCCTAAAAAACCACTTAAGATGAACACAGGAATTTTCGCCACCGTAATCCTTCCCTTCAGAATGATTTTCGATCGTTCCAATTCCTAACTATATTACAATAAAACAGAATTATTCCGATTTTATAATATCCTTCCTTAACTTTCCCTTCAGTCAACTCTCACTGTTTGGCTTCCAAGAAATAATTGCTGCATGAAAAGAATGTTCATAAATGTATTTATCATCTTTGAATTGAATCAAATCACTAAGTGACTCTTCGACGTCCGCATGTTTATACTCATTTGAAAGAATCTTACTCGAATTGGCTCGTATCAGTTCTTCATAACTCGAATATTCATATGTTCTTACTAACGGGATCATTTTACAATCTGCATAAATCCCTAACTCATACAATACATGCAGTAAATCGATATAATCTCTTCGCGGAAACTTAATATCATATCCATATTGTTCATGAAGTTTTAAATAATGCGGCTGGATTGGCCCAGTCGTCATCCCAATCACTGCTAATCGGTCGGCATGTTGATGAATTAATGATAACGCTTTTTTTATTTCATACATTCGATAAAAGCAATTCACACCAAAAATCACGTCGTAATTTCTTTCAAGCTTTACATGTTCCCATTTTTCATGCAGATAGTTTACATTGTTCAGGTCGCGTTTACTTAATGCATCTTGTAAATACTCGAGGATCGCTTGAGAACTATCAACGACGGTTAACTGCTTTACCTTTTCTGCTACAGAAAAAGTATAATTCCCCCAACCAGGTCCAATTTCAAGAATGTCATCTTTAGAGGTAAATAGATGAGTAATTTCATTAAATATTTCTTTGGCATACGGATCTGGAACTTCTTGATTCTCTCTTTCCTTAATTAAACGCTGCCAAAATACTTCTTCACGATGATCATCAATCATTCTTTTAGGTAGTTTTCCTTCCCAATCTTTCATTCCTTCTTGCCACTTTGCTTCATAACTAGTTGTAGAGTTAACCTGTATTTCCATTCACATCGACCTCTTTCTTCTTTATAGAGGATGTTCAAAAAGTCCGGGAAAAATCTCTGTCAGTAGTAGAGCTTCGACTAAGGTCCCCACGTCCTGTGGGAACGTCGAAGTCACCACATCCTGTGGTAGCTCGTCAGCTTGCTCCTCCGCTCCTCACGTATTAACACCATACGCTCCAGTGCTCGGAGACTGCGCTTCCTCGAACTTCTCGGATCTTTTTGTCCTCCTTTTTGAACTTACATTTATAGGTCTTTCTACCGTAATTTTCATACCTAAATTCGTTTGATTAATAATTGCTTCTACCCCGTAAACATCTCGTAAACTTTTTGTAGTTAATACTTGGTTTGGAGTCCCATCCCCCCAAACTTTTCCTTCCTTTAGTAAAAGCATCGTATCCGAGAAACGCGCCGCTAACTCTAAATCATGTAGTACAAGAATAACTAAATGACCTTTTTCAATCGCAAGGCTCCTTACTAGCTGTAACACTTCAAATTGATATCTTATATCTAAAGCCGATATCGGTTCATCTAGCATTAAGATTTGAGGTTCTTGAGCTAATGCTCTAGCAATACCAGTTTTCTGCCGCTGACCACCACTAATTTCATCTAAATACCGATCAGCCAAATCTTCTAGCTCAAGGTCCACTAAAACATCATCGACAATTTGTAAATCTCGCTTTTGAACCCCCCACTTAATATAAGGTTTTCTTCCTAATAATACCGTTTCCATCACCGTTAACGGGAATTGCTGACCACTCGCTTGTGGCACATAACCAATCAACTTGGCACGGTCTTTTAACGAATAACTATATAAATCTTGATCATTAACAAAAATGGTCCCTGGAGAAGAATAAACTCCTGCTAGACACTTTAACAGCGTTGTTTTTCCAGCACCATTCGGCCCAATGATCGTCGTAACTTCACCTTGTTTAAAATGAGCAGAGATGGATTGAAGCACGGTCCTTTTCCCTAATTTCATTGATAAATTTTTTACTGAGATATGCAAAAATAACCACCTTCACGACCAATAATCTTTTCTTTTTTGTAACAATAAATAAATGAAAAACGGTGCACCTATAATAGAGGTAATAATACCTACTGGGATTTCAATTGGCGATATTACTGTTCTTGCAAAAGTATCTGATAATAATAATAAAATCGCTCCAACTAAACAGGAACAAGGAAGTAAAAAACGATTATCAATGCCTATGAGAATTCGACTAATATGTGGTGCGACTAAACCGATAAACCCAATGATTCCCGTAAAAGCAATCGTTGCTGAAGCAATAAACGTTGAGACGACTAATGCAGATAGCCTTAATCGTTTGACATTGACACCTAAAGATTTGGCGACTTCTTCTCCAGAACTTAAAGCATTTAAATCCCATGATGTTTTTAATAAAAATAAAATAGCGAGTATAATGATCGGAAACAAAAACTGGATCACAGACCAGCTTGCCCCCCAAAAGCCACCCATGAGCCAAACGACTAAATCTTTGAGAGCTTCATTATTGGAGAAATATTTTAATGTAGAAACAGCAGCTGAAAATAACTGACCGATCGCAACTCCAGCTAAAATTAATACGGTTGTTGACCCATTCTTTAACTTCGCAATGCCATATACGGCAAATACAGCAATACAACCAAAAATAAAAGCATTGACAGCGATTAACCATTGACCTTTTGCAACGACGTTTAAGCCGAAGACACTCGTCCCAAGAACTATCGCGAGCGCCGCCCCAAAAGCCGCCCCGCTTGAAACTCCTAACGTAAATGGACTTGCTAATGGATTACGAAGTATTGCTTGCATAATTACTCCCGCACTGGCTAGAGCCATTCCTGTTAAAACAGCCATGACAATTCTCGGTAAGCGAATTTCAAATAAAATATATCCATTTGTGCTTAATTCAGATCCAGAAAAGAATTCTCGAAAAAGAAAAAACAATTCGCCATAGGAAACATCTACTGTCCCGACACGAACGGAATATAAAATCGAAAGAATTAAAAGTAGAAGTAAAATAAAAAGTAGCGTGATTTTTTTCTTAGTAGAGGCGTAATAGTACGCCTCTATGTTTATCTCATTTTTAACACTATTCATTTAAAATACCTTTCTACTGCTTAGGTGAGTAATACCAAACACCTTTATACTCCACACCTAACCAATTTTCAAAGTATTCGCGTGCATATTGTTCTGGATCAATATCAGTAAAGCGGTCAGGATATAAATCTTTGGCCAATTGCAATACACCAATATACCGTTTATCAGACCCTATTAAATTCGTATGATAGATAAAGATATCTTTGTTTTCATACGCTTTTAGTTGGGGAACAGATGTCGAGTTAATAATATTTTGATAAACTTCTTCATGCTCCTTTGCATCCTCTGTTTCATAGCCACCAAGCCACGTACCATGTAGTGTAAGCACTTCTGGATTCTTTTCTAAAACATATTCTTCATCAACTAAAATCGTTGTAGACTCTTCACTCGCATCCCATTTCACATCGGCCGCATCAATACCACCAGCTAGTATTGTTGCAAATCCTTCGCCTACACCAGGTTCTCCTTCAGTCGTTTCACTTGGGAAGATTCGGTACCCTCCTTGTGAATTAAGAAAACCGACGGATAATGCCATTACTTGTTTCTTTTCATCTTCAGGAATTTCATTGACACGCTCTGCTAACTTCGTCTCTAAACCTTGCTTCCACTCTAAAAAGGCAGTAGCCTCATCTTCTTTTTCAAATAATGTACCAAGAAGTTGAAGCTCTTGATCCATTTGGTCAGGTAAGTAATTATTAAGGCGAACAACAGTAATTCCCGCTGGCTCTAGCTTTTCTTCCAAAGTAGAATCTGGACGATTGGTATATGTAAATACAACATCTGGCTCTAGACTTATGATTTGCTCTAAATTCACTTCACTTGTTTTTCCTACATCTGGTCGGTCGTCAAAACCTAAATATGAATTGTTCTCAATCGTCGTATCCCCTGTCGCCACAATTTGTTCATCTACACCGAGTACTTTTAATGCTTCAGCAGTATTTCTATTGATTACAACAACACGCTCTAATGGTAATTCCAATGTAATTTCTCGTCCTGTACTATCTTCAAAAGTGACTGTTTGTGACTCTAAATCACCTTGTTCATCAGCAAGCTTTTCTTCATTTTCCTCAACACTCTTTGATACTTCTTCATTCCCACTAGATGCACATCCAATAAATGTGAACACTGCTATTAAAATCATAAATAAGACAACAAGTTTTGCTTTCATAAGATCCTCCTGGTTTTTAAATCGTAATGATTGCGTTTTTCGTTATAACTTCTTAGGCCTCTTTTTACAATGTTTAGTACATATTTTTCTTATACTTCTTAATGTGTAAACAAAAAAACCCTTCCCAGACGGAAGAGTTCATATGATAAAACGGCTATATTTGACAATAGGAATAAAAAAGGAAAAATCCACATCTCAATTAGTCTATGCCGTTTCACATCTCACCCCCCGAAGAATTGAAACTAGAATCATAGGCAGGTCTCCTGACTTGTGCTTCATCTTACTTTGAGCCTTCCCATATATGCACCTTCAAAGCGATATATACAGTGGTCTTCTCATTTCATCTGCACTTACAGTTGCGGGGACAGTCTTGGATTTTCACCAAGTTCCCTATTAAGTCTTTAATAGACACCTAATTTTCTAATTATTGTATATAAAATTAAATAACGTATTTATCATAGTATAAACTTTCTAAACTATCAACTTTTAATTCACTTTTTTTGTAAATTCCAATTGAATCGATCTTCTAGCTCCTGCCAATCCATTACCATTTCACTATCTGTTAAAAGACATCCATCTAATTCCCTTGTAATTTCTGCTATATCTAGATAGGTACCTATGAATACAAGCTTTGTATGGCGATCTCCATATTCAATATCCCACTCTTCAAGTACGTGTGGATTTTGTTTTAATATTTGTTTTTGTTCTTGCAACGGAAGACTTGCTACCCAATAAGAAATAGGCTCAATGGAAACAGACGGACCTGCTTGAGACATCATAAGCGCTAAATTATTTCTTGTGGCACACCATGCAATTCCTTTCGCTCTTACAATATTATTTGGCATAGAATGACACCAATTTTGAAAGCGAACAGAATGAAACGGCTCTCTTCGCATATACACAAAAGAAGAGATACCATACTCCTCCGTTTCCGGTGTATGATGCTTGTGCCCAGCCGTTAATTCACGAAGCCAGCCAGCTGAATTACTTGCTTTTTCAAAATCAAATAAATGGGTATTTAAAATCTCCTTCGGTTCTATCTCGGCATGAATCGATCGAATTATCTTTGCTTCAGGTTGTAATGTACGGAGGACTTGCTCTAACCTATGTAAATCTTTTTCTAATACAAGATCGCATTTATTTAATATCAATACATCGCAAAACTCAATCTGATCAATAAGTAAATCCGCAATCTCTCGCGTATCATCTTCCCCGATCGCTTCTTTTCGCTCGAGTAAACTATCCCCTGAACGAAAATCATGCCAAAATCGATTTGCATCAACCACTGTAACCATCGTATCTAATCGACAGTATTTTGTTAAATCAATATTTAATTCCTCATCAATGTATGAAAAAGTTTGAGCAACTGGTGTTGGTTCACTGATACCTGTAGATTCAATAACAATATAGTCAATATTTCCAGATAACGCAAGCTTTTTCACTTCTACTAATAAATCCTCCCTAAGTGTACAGCAAATACAACCATTTGACATTTCCACTAGCTTCTCTTCCGTTCTTGAAAGTTCTCCACCCTGTTTAATTAATTCAGCATCAATATTAATCTCACTCATATCGTTAACGATTACAGCAATTTTTAATCCCTCACGATTTTTCAGTAGGTGATTGAGTAACGTTGTTTTTCCTGATCCTAAATATCCACTTAATACAGTGACTGGTATTTTATTATTCATATAAAGCCTCCTAAGAATTCCATTATAAGTTGTGATAATTTAGTAAAAACTTAAAATTTTTATGGTTTGAAAAAGCTAACTTGAGAACACTAAATAAACAATAAAAAGAAAGGAGGTTGACTTAATGGGGCAAGAACATCATATTCATGAAAACCATCCACATAAACATAATTTATCGTGCGGTCATACAAAGATTAAGCATGATGATCACATTGATTATGTACACAATGGCCACCTTCATCATGAACATAACGGCCATTGGGATGAATGTAAAATTCCTATAACGAGTATAAACCCAGATGAATGTAAACCGATGAATTGTGGATGTAATCATGATAAAGATTGCGGTCACGAGCTAGTTCCTCACGGAGATCACATGGATTATTTAGTAAATGGTAGATTGCACCATGTTCATGGTGATCATTGTGATGATCATGGTCCAGTTGAGTTAATAAGTGTTAACTAAAGGGAAAACCACCCCTTAAACGACCACCTGCTAAAGCAGGTGGATTTGGACATAAAATGTCGACGACTAAAGTCGTTAATTATGACTCAAGTCATCTTAAAGTCCCAATGCTTAAGCAATCTTAATTTTGACTTAACTCATTCCTCAATCGTAAATATATCGTTCTTTTCTCCATTAAACTGATTGGCAATATAATTTCTAATTGTTTCTTCATCCACTGTTCCTACAGTTACACAAAAATAGCCTCTTGCCCATAAGTGTTGACCCCAATATTTCTTTTTTAATTCTGGAAATTGATCTTGAAGTAACCTTGATGACCTTCCTTTTAGATATTGCATGATTTGACTTGGGGCAAGACTTGGTGACAGGATAACAAAAAGTGGATGTGATCTTTTCCAATACTTCCCTGCAATATTGTGATTCCTCTCGCTTCGCATCCTTGCCTAATTAACTCCCGTGTTCTTATGGCAATAGGACCATGTAATACCTTATACCTGTATTTTGTTACCCAGATAACATGATATTTGATATCAAAAACTGCATGACTATTCTTTTTGTAGCCGTCCATACTTTTCACCTCATCCTCAAGTATGGACATCGAGGTATAAGGCTAAAAGCGGATACCGTCTAAAGACGGTGGAGTTAGACCGCGAATTTGGAAATTAAATGGATAAACCATCATTTAAGGGGCTTGATTTCTTAAAAAAAAGTTACTCACTACTCATGAGATTAATTTTCTACGTTATAGTTTCTTTGAAACTTTCTCTACGATTTTCTCATCTTTTTCTATGCCTAGAACTGTACCAGCAGTTGGTTCAAAACATGCTCCATTATATGAATGACTGATTTTTTCTTCCATACCATCTCCAGTTATTAGACCCTCAATAAATCGAGGTGCGTCCGCACTCGTCATTTCTTTATACCAACGTCCTACTGGATACGAAATCAAAACACATTTATCATGGCACCGTCCATTACAAAGCGTTCTCGAGGTATGAATAACGGGATCCAACCCCTTTTCAGCAATTTCACTTCGAATTGATTGTGTTAAAGCTTCTGCCCCTGCCTTCTTGCAGCTACTCCCATTACAAATCAAAATATGATGTTCCGTTTTGGTTAAATTCCATGTCGCCATGTTTTCACCCCAATCTTTTTATTTAATTTGTATAAAATTGATTATCAGATCTTAAATTAGTATAACACACAAATCGAAATGATTACTATTATCAAAATTTAAAAATCCCATTCCTGTAATTTTTTTGAAACCTCTGAGAGTGAGAACAGAAAACTACTTACTTTTAGACTGCTTATAAAATTCAATCGCGTGTAAGCCAAACATCGACTTGACAAACGGTTGAAGCGAGTATCCATAAACTTTAGAAAAAGAGCCTGCTATTTTAGCAGGCTTAAAACTTATAATTGATCGATCTCTTCCTTAATCTCATCATGGTATAATTCTTCCCCAATAAAAACTAACACTGGTTCGTATTTCTTATCAAAAGAATATCGCTCAAACATTGGCATACCATAAGCATAATTAAACAAAAATAAACCTGGGGTCTCTTCTAAATATATAAAGCCTTTCGCTCGATATAGCTGTCCATCAAAGTTTTCTAACCATCTTAAAAAACTCACACGATTAATAGGTTTTTCGATAGAAAATGATACGGTTCTTAGATGAAGGTGATGATGAACATGCGTTTTCTTTCCCTCATTAACCGTGTTTTGTTTCGTTTGTAAAGAAAAATCCTCGTAAAGGGCAGGATCGAACTTTGAAAAAGTAACAGTTGAAATGTCCGCTTGAGGATTAGCAGATCTAATTGTATCTCTCACTTCGTGTAGTTGTTCTTTACCGATTTGGTCGCATTTATTAATAAGAATAATATCTGCATATTTTACTTGATCAACTAAAAGCTTTTTAAGTTTAATACTCAAACTATTTTCCAACCACTGCTTAGCATTTACCACAGTAAAAACACAATGAATGTTTACTTTACTAACTAGCATTGGATGTGTACAAGCCTCTAGCACTTCTAATGGATGCGCCGCTCCTGTAGATTCTATTAAAATAGTATCTAATTCGTTCTCATCTAGCATTGAGCGCAATTGCAAGCTTAATTCGCCTTGAAGAGTACAGCAAATACACCCATTTAACATTTCTTTAAATGGCGTTTCTTTAGGAATAATGGCAGAATCTATGCTGATATCTCCTAATTCATTCATTAATACCCCGATTCGCTTACCTTTGCTTTTCTCTAGAGAGATCAACTCTTTCAATAGAGTACTTTTTCCACTCCCTAGAAAACCACTTAGTATGACGACCTCTACCTTTTTATTATCCATAATACTACTTTAAATCCTTTCTTCGATCTGTTTTATATGTATTTCATTGTTACAGGTTGTACTCCTAATACTAAAATGTTTCATCAGCAAAGTCTTCTTCTTCACTGATGAAACAGATCGATTAGGCTGAAACACAATTTTCGAATTGTTCTTGAAACCACTTTTCATCTAGACCTGTCCCTATGACAACCATTTCACTGACTCTTTTTTCGTTTTCTTGCCATTTTCGATCAGCGGTTCCAGCAAATAGCATATGAACTCCTTGAAAAACAACCCGCTTGTCTAAATCTTCAATATGAAAAATGCCTTTATATCGGTACATTTGTGGCCCAAGCTCAGCTAATACCGTATTCATCCACTGCTCTACTTTCGGTAGGCTTAATGGTTTTTCTGATCGAAGAACAATTGCTTTTACATGGTCATCATGGTGATGGTGGTGATCTTCTTTTAAAAAGTTAGGAGCTATTTCTAATTTTTGATCAAGGTCAAATGAGTACAAGTTTAATATTTGATCTAAATTAATTTTACTATGACTTGCTTGTACTAGCTTCGCAGTAGGGTTCATATTTGTTAAACGTTTAATAACTGTATTCAAATGTTCCTCTTCCACTAAATCAATTTTATTAAGAACGAGTACATCTGCAAACGCTATTTGTTCTTGTGCTTCATGCGATCGATCTAATTGTTCATGAACATGGTATGTATCAACAACAGTAACGATAGAGTCTAAATGATAATACTTGGATAACTCTGGGTCGACAAAGAACGTTTGTGCAACAGGACCTGGGTCAGCGAGGCCAGTCGTTTCAATAACCACTCGATCAAACTCTAGTAATTTTCCTTGTCCTTCACTGCGTTTTTCTTTCAAGTCACGTAAAATGCGGATTAAATCGCCACGAACTGTACAACAAATACAACCATTATTCATCTCAAAAATTTCTTCATCTGCACCGACAACGAGTTGGTTGTCAATACCTACTTCTCCAAACTCGTTAACGATAACGGCAATTTTCTGCCCATGGTTTTCCGTTAAAATATAATTGAGCAAGGTTGTCTTCCCTGCTCCTAAAAAACCTGTTAATACAGTAATTGGTACTTTCTTATTCTTATTCATCTGATTCACTCCTTCTCTTGTTAAAACAATACCCCTATTCTAATCGTAATTATCACGATTTAAACTCTTAAAAAAAGAATACAAACATTTTGTATAAAATTAATAAACTAAAGGCAGAAACGACGGATGTTATCGCTTGTTTATACGAATGTTTTAAAGCATAAAAAAATCCCATCTCTTTAGCTATTGCCCACATTGTTACAAGGCAGGCTGTTAATGTTGAGGCTAAATAAACTAATAAAAACAACTCTACAGTTGTAATTGAAGCTATTAACTCGCCACCACCTTGATTAAATAATAGCATACCATCTTTGCGAATTACTGAAAAAAGTAAGCCTACGCTCGCAGCTGCAGGAATAGAAAGTATAGTTAATACAGGTTCTACAAATCGTATTAATTTTTCTATTATTCCTAAACCGTCAAGGATCGAAGCAATCACACAAATCGCTAAAAATATCGGCATTGCCTGTAGAAAAAATTGGGAAATCGTCCCCTTAATTTTCATCGAGAATTGCTGAAAACTACCTGTTTGTATTGGTGTAGACGGATAAAAATAATCAGCTGCTTTATTAGCGGATCGATACCATAGTCTAGTATGTACCGCACCAATAATAACAAGAATAAAAAGATAAGGAATAAAAAGCCAAGGTTTGCCCCCAACACTAAAAATAGACAATGTCGCGCCAATTTGATAGCTACAAGCCGCCCCGTAAGAAATCATCGATATACACTGTTTTCGCGTACACGCACTACAAGATTTCGTTTGAAAAACAGCGACGACATTACATCCATATCCTGTAAGTACTGGAATAAAATCACGTCCGCTTAGGCCAATTTTAATTAAGCTTGGTGTAATTTCTGCTGTAATTTTATCCTTTAACCCGACTTCTTCAGTAAAAGCAATACTCATCCCGATAAACAAGACGACTGGAAATGCCCAAAGGAAGGAATATAACCCTAATGTAAATAAACCAAAGTCTCCCACTAATACTTGTTCAACAAGAAAGGGTGTATGGGAGAAAAAACGTTCTATTGGTTCAATAAGTCCTCCCTCAACCACAGGCTCTAAAGTACTTGCCAATAAATAGGCAGCATATACAGGTAAGCCATAAATACTAATGACTAATAGTAAATATAGCAATACTTTACTGCTTGAGAACGGAAATTTCGGAAATTTGTAAGCTCGCTTATTTATAGGATAGGAAGCATGTTCTTTCCTTAGTTCACTCATGACTCTATGCCCCTTTTTGAAAATGCGTATTAAAACAGATTATTATCGTTAACACTGGCACGAGTTGTCACAACAAGATAGGTCGTCAAGGAGCATATTTGCTTTCTGATAATAATCAAACAACTCTTTATCGAGCTCCATGCCTAGTTGCTCAGCTATTTCCTTAGCGACAACCGCAAATCGTTGCCGAAATTTATAAATGAAACAAAAAATGACATCTTGATGTCGAACTTGTGGTCCAACTAAAAACAATCCTTCTGAGATGGTTGACTCGTCTTTTTCAGTTAATTGAATCCGATTTTCTTCATCATAATAAAAATGCTCCAATATTAATGAAAGACTGCTTTTAAATCCAGTCGCTAAGATTGGTTGTGTTGGACTGAATATTACTTCTCCATTTTCCAGAAAAATTGAATAACCAGCTTCTACTTGTTCAACTTTTACTACTTTGCTGTTTCCTCTTAGTATCAAGTCTTCACAATCAATAACTTCTTCAAGACGGTCAAATGTAAAAGGAGATAAAGAAATACTTGGATCTGGATCGTGACTTGACCATGTATCACCCTTGGCTAATACCGTTACTTGCTTTCCATAATGAACAAGATGGATGGCAGCATCGATCCCACTTTCATACCCGCCAATGATAACAGCTTCACTTCCTTCAACCTCTCCCCAAGAAGAGACTTCACTGTTGTGAATACAAAGGTTTGCACCAGGAAATACCGTTTTATTTGGATACTGAAATTCTCCCCCAGCCCATACAACAAACTGAGTATGATATATGCCATTATTTGTTTTAATTTCAAAGCTTTCTGTTAGTTTTTCTAATTCAAAAACATCAACCCCAAATTGAATAGGTAACTTAAAATGGATTGCAACAGCTTCTAAATACTCAGCATATTCTTCCCCACTCAAATGTTCAGTTTGAAATGTATACCCTGGAGATGTCGCAGGAACGACTGCATTTAAATCTAATAGACCAAACCCATGACCAGGAAAAGATGGAGTTAATAATCTCATTTCTTCAGGCCATTTTTTAAAAGAACTGCCAATATAATCACGTTCTAAAACCACGAAATTATTTAATCCCATTTGAATAAACAATGCCCCAATCCCTACACCTGCAGGACCAGCTCCAACAATAATCACATCATAATAATTCTCTTTTTTCATTCTGTCTCCACCTCTATATAAAACGTAATAATTACGATTTTGTAATTACTATTATTCTCTACTTCCCTTTCTCTGTCAAACAAATCATTTTTATTAAATAGGTAATGATATTATAATATATAAATCAGAATGATTCTTAATTACTATTTGAAAGGAAGACAATATGGAAATGAAATTAATACCAAGTAAAGCCGAGCGCCATAAACGTTTTGGCTCAGTGCCTCCGATTAAAGGAGTTAAACCTTTAAATAAAGAAGAGATGACAGACCTTCAAAACACACCAAATGATTTTTTATTTGCAATCGACTCAGTAGGGATTAGTAATGTCAAGCATCCAATCATTGTACCATCCGATTCAAAGCCAAACCGTCAAACATCGGTTGGAACTTTCACATTAACAACAGGCCTTCACCAAATGAGTAAAGGCATTAACATGAGCCGCTTAACCGAACTTCTTCATGAATACCACTTAGAAGGCTTTGTCATTGATTTTGATCATCTTTATTCTTTTACAAAAGATTTGGTAGAAAGAATGGAGCAGTCAAATACTGAAATAAATGTTCAATTTCCGTGGTTTTTTGAACGAACAAGTCCATCATTACAAAAAACAGGTTTAGCCCATGCTGAAGCATTTATAAACGTTAAATATGATCAAAGTAATGGGTTTAGTCATGAAGTTGGGATAACTGTTGCAGTAACAACACTTTGTCCTTGTTCTAAAGAAATAAGTGAATATAGTGCTCATAATCAAAGAGGTTATGTTACTATTACAGCCGAACTTTATAATCCGATTGAACTAACGACCGATTGGAAAGCTACATTACTTGAAGCAGCAGAATCGAATGCAAGTTCAATGTTATACCCTATATTAAAAAGACCTGATGAAAAGTCTGTAACCGAACGTGCTTATGAAAATCCACGTTTTGTTGAGGACATGGTCCGTTTAGTGGCTGCTGATTTATATGAAAATGAAGAAATCAAGTCATTTACAGTCGAGTGTAGAAATGAAGAATCCATTCATATGCATGACGCCGTTGCAAAATTAACTTACTCAAAATCCTAAATAATGGATTTTTAGCACCTACTAAATACAAAAGTGCAAGTGTTATATTTTCTTAATCTCAAAAAAAGTGACTCATTGCCTTTAGTCAGCTTATAAGCTTTCGGAAAACGGTAATGAGTCACAGCTTTTATTAAAATATATTTACTTGTTATATTCTGGTTCATCGCCTAGTGCTCGGTCGAGTGCTTGCCAGGCCATTAAAGCACAATTGTGACGAGCTCTTAACTTATGAACACCTTCTAATGCTAATGCATCACCTAAATCAACTTCAGTAGATATTTCGCCACTCCGTATCATTTTTTCCATCGCTTGTCGCAAATGGGATGCTTCTTTTAAAGAAATTCCTTTTAGTAGTTCTGTCATCATCGAAGCTGAAGCCATACTTATACTGCAGCCTTCACCAATAAAAGAAATAACTTCAATTACCTTTTCTTCTGAAAGCTTTAAATAAAGGGTCATGACATCGCCACAGGTTGGGTTTTTATAATGCTGCTGTTTAATCCGTTCGCCTTCTAACTTTTTATGATTACGTCTATTTTTCGAATGCTCAACGACAAGTTGGCGATAAAGTTGGTCTAACAATCTAAATTCCCCCTTTAAAATTACTCCATCAAATTAAAAAGTAATGATTACGATTTATAATATATATTATACTAAGTTCTTATTATTAAGTCTAATTAGTATTTTCTATATATTTTATTACAAAAAACCTCATTACTACTCGAGGCTTATTGTATGATTATTGCAGAGAAAATGAGCCACTTATGCGGAGTTTTGAGCCAGTCATTGCGGCGTAAAGAGCCACCCTTTGCGGAATGCTGCGCCACTATAAATAGAATAAAGAAAAGCCTCCTGTATAATAACCTTGCATGCTAGCAAGCATGACATTATTATACAGGAGGCTTTTTATGGTTAATTACCGTAAGATTCTGGAACTTTATCTTGAAGAAGTTAGTCAAAGAACGATTAGTTCTAGCACTGGGCACTCAAGGGATACAGTTTCAGATGTTGTTCAACGTGCCAAAAAACTTGGTGTAGAAAGCTTGAATGACACCATGACCAATCCATGGCTAGAAGCGTTTCTCTTCCCAGAGAAACAGGCTGTTGAGAAAGGGTACTTCCCAATTGATTGGGAAAGAGTGCATAAGGAACTACAAAAGAAGAATGTAACCCTGTCCCTGTTACATCACGAGTATTCCACAGAGGCACGGGAAGGCGGCAAGATTCCCTATGCCTATCGTACATTTTGTGAAAACTATGGGAAATATGCGAAAAAGTATAAGTTAACTATGCCTATTCGTAGAAAGCCAGGTGAAGTCATGGAAGTAGATTGGGCTGGGACGACACTAAAGATAAATGATCGTTCTACAGGCGAAACGATTCCAGCGTATGTTTTTATTGCGACCTTACCTTATAGCCAGTTCAGTTATGTTGAAGCTTTTTTAGATATGAAATCAGCTAATTGGCTTATCGCTCATATTCATGCATTGGAGTATTTTGATGGAGTTCCTGAAACAATGGTTCCTGATAATTTGAAAACAGGGGTTACGAAAGCACATCGGGAAGAGCCTCTTCTAAATGAAGCCTATCGTGAAATGGCAGATTACTACCGTACTGTCATTGTTCCAAGCCGTGTTCGAAGGCCAAAAGATAAAGCGAGTGTCGAAGGCACTGTTGGATATATTTCCAGACAGATTATCGCTCCACTAAGAAACTATCAGTGTTTTCATCTTCAAGATTTAAACCAGAAAATCTTTGAAAAATTAGAAGAAATCAATACCACTGAATTTCAAAAGCGACCAGGTTCGCGTAAAAAGGTGTTTGAGGAAGAAGAGAAATCCTACCTTCAACAGCTTCCTCAAACAAGGTATAAACTTGCGGAATGGAAAACAGCAAAAGTTCAACTGAACTACCACATCCAAGTTGATCGAATGTATTATTCCGTTCCATATGATTATGTCCGAGAGAATGTCGATGTTCGACTGACTACGGATTTAATTGAAGTTTACTTCAAAGAAGTACGGATTGCATCCCATAAACGACAACATGGTGAAATTGGCCAGTTAGAGACCAATCCAGATCACATGCCTGACAATCACCGATTATATTTAGATCATAATCCAGAAAATAACCGGAAGTGGGCAGAAACAATTGGACCATCTATGACTCAATTTGTCTCTCATATCTTAGAAATGAATGTAGAGAAAAAAGCATTAAATAGCCTTAGCACACTGAGGAATATAGCTAAGAAATACCCAAATGAAGAAATAGAGAAAGCAACAGAAACCTTACTTGAAATTTCAACAAACCCAACGGTTTCTGTCTTTAAAAGTGTAGTAGAAAGAAATAAGAAGAAAAAACAAACTAAAAAAACGGATATTAACAGACCTCGCACTACATCTGACGACTATGGATTTGTCCGTGGAGCTAAATACTTTGGGAGGGATACAAAATAATGAACCAAGAAACTTTACGTAAACTAGTAGAAATGAAAATGGGTGCGATGGCGGAATTATATCAGCAGCAAAAGCAGAATAACGATTATAGGGACATGGATTTTGATGATAGGTTCAATCTCCTGGTAGATTATGAATATGATAGACGTAAATCGAATCGACTTGAACGACTAATTAAACAGGCTACACTCAGCGAACCAACAGCAGCTATTGAAGATATCGAATATCATCCGGATCGTAATTTGGATAAGAATCAAATATTAGAGTTAGCAACTGGGAATTACCTTCAAAATCACCATAACATCATTTTAATGGGCGCCTCTGGGAACGGAAAGACATGGATATCCAATGCCTTTGGGGTACATGCATGTCGCCAATTTTATAAAGTGAAATATATAAGGTTACCAGAATTACTAGATGAATTAGCTGTAGCAAAGTATGAAGCAGATGGCAGCTTCCGTAAGTTAATTCAGAAATACAAAAAGATTGATTTATTAATCCTGGATGAGTGGCTACTAACAGAGCTTTCAGAGGAAAATATACTGCATGTGTTGGAGATTATTGAAGCAAGGCTCAAAAGAGCCTCTACTATTTTCTGTTCCCAATTCTCACCTGAGGGATGGCATTCAAAACTAGGACAGGCACAAATAGCAGATGCGATTCTTGACAGAATCGTTCATGATTCATATAAGATTCTAGTTGATGGTGAAGTTTCGATGAGGGAACGTCATGGATTGAGGGTATCAAAATGATTCCACTAGAAGTTGAAAATCGTACAGCTGGATATTTTCTTCATAGGTATTTACCTGATGAGATACAGAAGGCTCTAGAGGCAACACTATTACCCTCCTGCATTTGGAACGACGAAGAGGATAGGATGAACTAGTTAGCCGGGCTATTGAGATTATTGATAAGGAATTAAGAGATAAGAGATAAGAGATTTAAATAATAATATAAACAGCCATTGGAGCAAGTGAAGTTCCAGTGGTTGTTTATATTATTAACTACTTTGATAAAAGTGGCTCTCGCCCCCACACTTAATGGCTCAGTTGACCGCAAATAGTGGCTCAAATCTCCGCACTAATGGCTCAATCTGTCCGCAATACTCATTGTACTTCATTAACTTTAACTTCAACTTTAAATTTTAATTTATTTTGAATAAAATTGATAATTATTATCAATAATAGAAATGTAGGGAAACGGAAATTATTGTCTGCATAGAGGTCCAAGATACTAAAATAAGGACAGCATACATCACTGTCCTCATTAGAAAAAAAAATTATATTTCTGGATCAAACGTCTTACAGTCCGTTTCTTCCTGTTTTTTTGCTTGTTTTCCTGTGTGGGAAACAACGTAAATTCGATCCGCATCGCATTTGTTCCCATTAGCCCAATACCTACAATTATTCACTTCACACAATACATCTACAGCCATTTATCTACACCCCCCCTCGACCCTTATCATTTGCTTTCTTTATTACTTTCATACCTTTTATCATTTCGATTCCTTTACGTTCTATTGCAGAAAAATCATCAACTTTTTAAATTCTTTTTAAAAAGTTGTTAGACCCGTCTTCTTTTGTAAACGAAATATTAATCGTTTATAATACGGAAGGAAACATACTATTGTAGGAAAGTATTTTCACTACCGAGACAATATCTATATACATTATAAGAAGATGTATATTATGTAACAATTCGTGTTCGCTAAGCTCCACCTACCCTACAAAGGAACATGGTATATCAAAAGACAATGAAGCTCTTTATAAAGCATCAAGATCTGGTCCGTAACCAAAGTACAAAATAGCTAACAAAATTGGGAGAAGAGGCCCTTCAGATATCCTCCTCTAAATAAAATCGATTTAAATCAACAACGTGTTTATGCAAAAACCAAAAAAGACCCTGTACTCAGGATCTTTTTTGTAAAAACAATTACTTTTGAACGTTAGCAGCTTGTGGTCCACGTTGACCTTGCTCGATTTCAAAAGAAACTGTTTGACCTTCTTCTAAAGTTTTGAAGCCATCGCCTTGAATAGCTGAGAAGTGAACGAATACATCGTCTTGACCTTCTACTTCAATAAAACCGAAACCTTTTTCTGCATTGAACCATTTAACTGTACCTTGTACCATAATCTTGTTCCTCCTGTATGGCTGTGTGCCACATTGTATTACTATTTTTGCTCTTCATATTCATTCAAGGCGAAAATACTTTTTTAAGACTTTTCTTCCTTCAATCATATCCGAACAACAATAAGTTAGTCTTATTATAACAGGTAAAAGCACAAAAAGAAACAATAAATTAGATAAATGGTAAAATTTAAGTATTTTAATGTAGTGAAAAAAACACATTTTTTTAGAGGATTAACCACCTAAAGTTTGTAAAACACTTCTACTTTCCTTGGATAAATTTTCTTGTCTAAACACATTTGTTATCCATAAACTAAAACAAAGAACTGTCCATAATTTACGACTATAGTCTTTCCTACCTAAGGCATGTTCATCGAGTAGATCTAGAATATATTGCTGGTCAATATATTCTTCTATTCGATCATTTTTGATCCAGTCTTTCGCCCAGTCGTACCACTGATTTTTTAGCCATATTCGGATAGGGACTGGAAAACCTAGCTTCCTCCTGTTAACTACATGACCTGGGATCACAGGACTGAAGGCTTGTCTCAAAATTTGCTTCGTTCCGTATTTTGTAATTTTCTCTACAGTTGATAATTGTTTAGCGATGTTCCACACTTCTCGGTCTAAAAATGGCACGCGAAGCTCAATAGAGTGTGCCATAGACATTTTATCTGCTTTAACTAAGATGTCTCCACGAAGCCAAGTCATAATGTCAATGTATTGCATCTTCGTAAATGAATCTAATTTAGAAGAGTTATTGTACAATTGTTTCGTTATATCTTGATAAGTTGAACATAACTCATGTCGAAGAACCCGCTGCTTCTCCTTGTTAGAAAATATTTTGGCATTACCGACATACCTTTCCTCTAAAGGGGTACAACCTCTTATCATATAATTTCTACCTTTAACACCTTCTGGTATGACTCTAACCAGTTGTACTAAAGCACGTTTCATATTTGGCGATAAATAACGAAACCCATGTAAAGCAATCGGTTCTTGATAAATATTATAACCTCCAAATAACTCATCCGCCCCTTCACCAGACAAAACTACTTTTACATGTTGACTAGCTAACTTTGAGACAAAATAAAGCGGAATTGCAGCAGGGTCTGCAACAGGGTCATCTAAATGCCAAATGATCGAAGGTAATTCCTTAATTACTTCTTCAGCACTTATTGTATAAGGAAAATGCTGAACGCCTAATACAGCAGCTGTCTTTTCTGCAACATCCATTTCACTATAACCTACTTCATTGAAGTCTACACTAAATGTTTTTAAAGATGAATATTGCTGACTAGCTAATGTCGCAACAATTGTCGAGTCAATTCCACCAGATAAAAAGCAACCTACTTCTACATCACTTCGTAAATGATAAGAAACAGAATCCTCAATTGTTCCCCTTACTTTAATAACAAGTTCATTATGATCCTGATTTTTCGGCTCAAACGTCGGATGAAAATATTCTCTTTGTTGAAGAGTGCTGCCTGGTTCCCAATCGAAATAATGCCCAGGTTGAATTTTACTAACACCTTCGATCATCGTATCTGTGTCAGGAACGTATTGAAATGTTAAATATTGCTCTAAAGATGACTGCTTAACTTGAGGTTGGTATATTAAAGGAAGCAACGCTTTCACATCAGAAGCAAAACCAACTCCAGTTTCTACTTCAACCACATATAAAGGTTTGATGCCAAATGGATCTCTTGCTCCAAACAATTTCTTTTTTTCTGTATCCCAAATAAGAAAAGAAAACATCCCACGTAATTTATGTACAACACCTTTACCAATGAAAGAATACAAGGCGACAATCACCTCCGTATCACTATCAGTTGATAGATTTATACCCACTTCAAGTAATTCCTTTTGAAGTTCATGATGGTTATATATCTCCCCGTTAAATACAATCCAATAACGTTCATTTTCATAGGATAACGGTTGTTTTCCTCTATCGATATCTACAATACTTAACCGTCTAAAACCTAATGAAACATGCTCGTCGTGATAAACCCCCTCATCATCTGGGCCCCGATGCATTAATTTTTTAGTCGCTTGCTCAATAATTTCTTTGCGAAAAAACGAGTTCTTACTATGTTCAAAACAGCTTACAAAACCACACATTTTGTAACCTCCTAACCATTTATTGTATATACAATAAATTTAACGCTATTTTTTATCAGATTGTTACAATCAATTTGATTTTTTTTATTTGTAATAAATTAATGTTTTTTATATGAAATAAAATTATTAAGATTGACTTATAAAAAAAATAGATGCTAGTAAGCTAGCAGCATATGTAAGTTTGGTTTGCCATTCTTTTTTTGGTGAGTTGTTTAGTTTTCACTTATTTTTTTAGTAATCTAACTAGGGATGACCTATATACAAAATTATTTCTAAAATGTGCGAATTAGTATAAAAACAAATAATAAGAAAATTATGTATACATTGTTTAATATGGGGAACTCTATGATTATTCTAGGCAGGAGGTAATTTCATGGAAGTAAATATGAGTCCCGAAGAAGTTTTACTTGAAATTCAACAACTTAATGCTAACGGTGAGAATTTAAACAAAAAGTCAGTTAAAAAAACAAACCCTCAACTAATGAGAAGCGCTCTGCATTACTATCCAGATTGGGATAGTGCGATTGAAAAGAGTATAACAGGTTAACATGATCGAAAATAAAAGGCTAACCTCAAAAGGTTTGCCTTTTAAACACCCACTAACGTTATCATTAACTTTTTATCGCGGACAGTGAAGCCGTTATTTCTAGAAATCATTAGCTTCCTATGAATTTAATGGACCTTACACATTTTGCGCCTGTTATCATCGAACAAGCATCCGATAGTCTTTAGTTTGGCTGCAACTTCTCCAACATCCAATCCTCCATTTGGTTATTTTATTATTTGCAATTCTTTTGGAAACGACGTTAAACACTCTGAACTGGTATTAGTAATCAATACATCATCTTCAATTCGAACACCACCAATGCTCGGAACGTAAATTCCTGGCTCAACTGTATAAACCATGCCTGTATACAACAAATCACTATTATTGTCACTCATAGAAGGAAACTCATGCACTTCAATTCCTAAACCATGACCTATTCTATGGGTAAAATATTCTCCATAACCTTCACCTGTAATATAATCTCGAGCAATTTTATCAATCTCTCCTATTCTCGTACCTGGTTTACTTTTCGATAAAGATAAACTTTGAGCCTGTAAGACCGTTTCGTAAATATGTTTTTGTTGGTCTGATACAAATTTATACGCTACAGTCCTCGTAATATCTGAACAATACCCTTCAAACACAACCCCTAGGTCAAATAATACAAAGTCACCTGGAACTATTTCTTTTAATCCAGGGTGCCCGTGAGGTTCTGCTGACTTTGCACCTGATAAAACCATTGTTGAAAAAGACATTTCACGTATTCCTTTTTTCTTTAATTCATATTCAATCGTCGCAATAATTTCCATATCTGTCTTTCCCTTATTGATTTCATGAACACCTACCTCCACCCCAAAGTCCGCAAGTTTAGCTGCTTCCCGCAAAATAGAAATTTCATTTTGATCTTTTATCATCCTTATAGATTGTAGTTTTTCATCTACTGATGCAAATTTTGATTTCGGAAACAAAGAAAGAAGCTTCTCACTTCGACTATAGGACAATCCATCTTTTTCAATTGCAATCGAATTTACTTCTTGTATTCTTTCTTTTACAGCTTTTTGTAATAGTTCCCAAACATCGTCAGAGTCTTTATACCCAATAATTTCTCCCTCCCAACCTGATATTTTTGCTGATACTTTCTCCATATATGGACAAATTAAAAACGGTTCCTTATCTGGAAAAATGACTAAACCTAATAACCTTTCGTTCGGTTCACTATTAAACTTAGACAAATAAAATACATTGTGTTTTGATTGAATAAACGCAAAGGAATAGTTTTGTTCTTTTATCCAACTGGTTAAATTCTGCATTCTATTAATCATTAGGGTCACACCTTCTTCTTATTTATTTTCTTTTTAAACCTAGTTTTCATTCGTTTTATATTTCCTGTCAAAACGAATGAGCAGCACTCCTTTACATCTATTTACATCTATAGTATAATAAATAAATTGCTTATAAAAACTTAAAGTTATGATTTTATTCTTCAAACTTAATACGAATATTAACTATAAATGTATAGAAAAAATCAATCTGGCGTCTTGAAACTTCGTAAGCCTTATTTAAAAATGGCACGGCCAAGGAGCCGTAATGACGAAAGAGAGGTAGGGCTTTCGTTATTTAGGGATTTCAAAGAGAACAGAAAGATATGATCGCGGCAAATTTTAAGTATTCATAAGAATATATGAAGAAGGCGGGCACTTTTTGCCCGCCTTCTTTTAAATAGACTGTACTTCCAATTACCATCCTCAGTCATTAATTCCTTCTTGCATACAAATATGAATGAGAAAGATATACTTCCACCAGTGAGGATTTTTCTCTTCCCCCACTTACCCTTCTTTGATTTCTCGAAGTATTGAAGTTGCGTTATTACCGCCAGTGGTTTCAGGATAAAACTAAAATAATAACTCATACACTTCGTTTAATTCATGAGTTCTTACTTGATCATCTTCATTTCGAGCATGGTTCATTTCGTGCTTAAGAATTAATTCTAGTACTTTTATTTCCTCTTCAGCTAAATCTTCTACAAATTCAACCTCAGTTGAATACTTCTTTTGTTCAAGTTTATTGAAAACACCTTGACAAGTTGGGTATTTCTCTATGTAATTAGATAGCGCTTCCTGTAAATATCCAAGTGATTTGTCCACTCACTCATCCTCCTATATGTAACATATTTACTAAATTAGCTTGTGATAAAAAAGCGATATTATACACTTAACTTGAAACACTATCCAGTGATAAACTACTTTAGTACATTTTCATTTGTATGATATACACGCTTGAACTGAAGACACTTTATATCTTATAAACGTTTTATTAAAACTATAATATCAAAAAAACGGACTTTATTAGTTAAAGTCCGTTTCATTCAATAAGTTAACTACTACTACTGAAGCTCCACGATCTCATCAGGTAATACTGCGCCAGCCTCAACTAACATATCTCTCCATAGAAGTGCCATTTCTTTACCTGCTAGTTGTTGACTTTCTAAGTTATCAATCCATTCAAACCAAGTTTCTACAATCGCATTGTTAATGTGGTCTCTAACCTCAGGATTTAGGTCATCCAAGTGAGTGAATTCCCCACCTTTTTCAATATTTGCTTCTTTTCCTCTTACAGTTCCATCTATCCATTGATCTGAACCGTCAAAAATAATTTCATCCGCAGCCGCTTCGAACTCTTCTTGTACATCAGCAGGGAGACTATCCCAAGTTTCCTGCGTCATTGCAGTATGCCCAATAAAGTGCCCGAGATTTGCGCCTTCAATTGTATGTCTAAATAGTTCATCTAATCCAAAGTTAGCCCAGTCTGGTATACTATGAAACATTCCATCTAGAGCGTTACGGCTTAATGCATCATAAGAATCGGTTACTGGCATTGAGATGGCTGTAACTCCTAAATTAGTAGCTAGTATCTCATGTACTCTTGATGGACTTCTCATTCTTAGACTTTCTGTAAAGTCACTTATTGACTCTAGCTTTTGTCTTGTTGTTGAAATTACATAGGGTTCTGTTAATGGATTCGCAAAAGCAACTAAACCTTTATCAGTAAACTCTAGTTCATAGTATGTTTTCCCATCGGCAATGACACGATCACTCTTCATCATATTTTGCATAGCTGTCGAGGCGATCTTTGCGTCTGATTCTAATAATGGTAACATTGCTACTTCTGAGTATGGAAAGCGCTGTGGATCATAAGGACCCATTAATGATAAAGCAACATCGATCGTTCCTTGACGCAGTGCATCATACTCTGTTCCTAAAGGAACAAGCTCACCAGATGTAAATATTTCAAATGATAAATCCCCAGCGGATTGACTTTCAACCCGTTCCATAAGTGAGTAAGTAAAACCAGTATTCCAAGTATGCTCAGCACCCACTCCAGAAGATGCTCTTAATGTAATCGATTCCCCAGTTTGCGTATTCTCACTATTGTCATTATTAGACGGTGTTGTGGATGTATCCTGTCCACCACATGCTATAAGTGATGCTCCCATTGTCATTAGAAACATCGTACTAACTATTGGTTTTAACATCTTTTTCAATATCTTTTCCCCCTATACTTATAGTTTTATAACTAGTATGTAGGTTCTAAGTTGATGGACCATCATTTGAAAGTGTAAACACCCCCTTTACTTAATAAAATGCTACATCAACACCGTTAAACAACACCTTAAAACGCTTTCATTTTTAAGGTTTACTCAACATTTGCGAGCACAAAGTTACCTAATTGAATTTTATAAATTTTCAGTTTATTAATATCAAAAAAATATTTTGATCCTTGTATCCTATTGACAGCATATATTCTACTTTTTGACTTCGTTATGAAAACGCTAATTTTTTATAATTATAAAATTAGCGTTTTCCAACAACTACTTTTTGTTTCTCTTAACAAATGGTCGGATTGCTGATAATAGAACTTCGATTACTATTAGTCCAAAACCAATAGGAATTAAAAAGTAGACGGGATAAACGGGTGTTAATTTTCCACCAACGGCAACGGCCATTTGATCACTAACACCTGCCATCGCAAATTTCCACCCATAGATTGTTAATAAAGTAAAAATGATGATCTCTATGATAAGGATGACCCACGTCGAAACTTTCTTAAAACCTTGAGGAGCTTTTTCTACTAATTCTCCTAGCCTCGGTAGCACACCAGAACTATACGTATAAGCAAGTGCAGGAAAAATTGCCAATGGCATTAGGAAGAACTGTACAATTTCATACGTACCTGATATTGGAGAAGTAAATACATTTCTCATAAATACATCTGCAACAATAATTAACATCATTGCTACCGCTGCTATTCCTCCTGTATATACTCCAACTAATTTTAATTTTTCATTGATATTTTCAACTCTTTGAAAAACTCCGTTCATCACTATCACCTACTTTCTAATTATAAAATTCTAATTCGATTACTTCATCGTTTGTGGTAACCATGTAGCTAATTGCGGGAAGGCAATAAGTAATCCACCGACCACAACTGCGGCAACTACGGCGAATACTAAAGACGTCCGGAAAAGTTTTTCAATAGGGATTTTCGTTACTCCACCTACTGCGTAAACACTTATTCCAACAGGCGGTGTAATAAGTCCGATTGTGCAAATAACCGAAACTAAAATACCGAACCAAACAAGATCGATATTTGCTGCCGTTAATATTGGTAACAGGACAGGTACAGTCATTAGAATAACGGCAACTCCCTCAATAAACATAAATAGGAAGAAGTAAATCAACATAATAATAATTAATAGTAGCACGGGATAATCCATTAACGGGCCAAGCATATCAATAATTTTTCTTGGAAGAAGGGACAATGATATAAATCTGCCAAATAACGAAGCACCAATAACAATTAACATCGCCATAACCGTAACTTTTGTTGTTTCAATAAGAGAGCTTTTAATGAAACTTTTATTTACTTTACCTAATACAAGCGCTACGACTAAACTGATAAAAGCCCCTACTGCACCAGCTTCTGTTGGCGTAAATTTTCCTGTGTAAATTCCACCGAAAATCGATAAAATGATTAAAGCACCAGCCACAATGATAATAATATAGCGGCTAATTGGCGTTTCTTGTTCTTCTACCTCTGGTGGAGGTAGTTCCATTTTTCCTTGATACATCTTCAAATAAACAACGGTAACTAAAGAAAATACTAGCATCATTAGTATCCCTGGAATAAAGGCTGCAACAAATAATGTACCAATTGAAATTTGTACAGTTACTCCGTAAATAATTAAAATTACACTCGGAGGGATAATAGCTGATAGTGAACCTGCAGAAGCGGCTAGTGCCCCAGCAAGTCCATCTGGGTATCCTCTTCTTTTCAACTCAGGAACGGCAACTTGACCTAGTGACGCTGCTGTTGCTGTTCCTGAACCTGAAACAGCACCTAGAATTCCTCCTAAAAATACTGTTAATACACCTAGCAAACTAGTTTTTCCTTTTGAAAGTTTAAAGACGAGATTATAAAAGTCTTTAACTATCCCCGCTTGCATAATAAACTGTGCCATTAAAATGTAAAGAGGAATAGTCGTCAAAGCATAACTCGCAGCACGATTATAAGGTTCACTTTGTAAAAACCCATTAAGAAGGGACATTCCTCCTAGAATATAAATTCCAAGGATTCCTGATGTTAATAGTAGAGAACTAATATATTGTCCTGTTAATAATAAATATAAGAACACAACAATCACAACAATAATAGCAATATTTTCGACCATTCCTTCACCTCACCATCATATAAATAATGTAAAATTGCAAGTAGACTTTCCTAAGCCCTATCTCATAAGAGTTGCAATCTTTTATTTAGTTAAAAGATTTTGAATTTTAAATTTTAAATACAAGGAGCTGTTACAACAGCTCCTTATGTCATTGATACTATTCTAACTCCATGATTTGATCTGGTAATACCCCACCAGCTTCAACAATCATGTCTCTCCAAAGTAATGCCATCTCTTTTCCTGCATGACCTTGACCTTCTAAGCTTTCAATCCATTCATTCCAAGTTTCTACAATTGCTTGACTGATGAACTCTTGAACTTCTGGGTCTAGATCGTTAAGGTGAGTAAACTCTCCACCTTTTTCCATTGTAGACTCTCTATTTTCTTCAGTTTCACTTTTTGTAAGGTTTGCACCATCAAAAATAATTTCATCTGCTGCAGTTGCGAATTTTTCTTGGACATCTGCAGGTAACTTGTCCCACGTTTCTTGTGTTAATACTGTATGACCAACAAAGTGGCCAAAGTTAGCACCTTCAACAGCATGTTTAATTAATTCATCAAATCCGAATGCCTTCCAGTCGGGAACATTATAGAAAAAACCATCTAAAGCATTACGACTTAAAGCATCATAAGCATCTGTAATCGGCATTGAAATTGCAGTAATTCCTAGGTTATTTGCTAAAATTTCATGTACTCGAGATGCTGTACGAAGTCGAATAGCTTCGGAAAAATCACTAACACTTTCCACCTTTTGTCTTGTAGTCCCCATAATATACGGCTCTGTTAACGGGTTAGCAAACGCTACTAATCCTTTATCAGCAAATTCTAATTCATAGTATGTTTTACCATCTTTTAGTTCACGATCACTTTTCATCATGTTTTGCATTGCTGTAGAAGCAATCACTGCATCTGAATCAAGCAATGGTAACATCGCAACTTCTGAATACGGAAAACGTTGCGGATCATAAGGTGCCATGAATGTTAACGCAACATCAATTGTTCCTTGACGAAGAGCATCAAATTCTGTCCCTAAAGGTACTAATTCTCCTGACGTAAACGCTTCAAAACTGATCGCTCCGTCAGTTTCACTGTCAATACGGTCCATAAGCGGCGTGAAGAAACCGCGATCCCAGAAATGCTGTGCGGTAAGTCCAGAAGACGCTCTTAAACGCATTTCTTCAACCGCCTCAGTTTGTGCATTTTCACCATCATCATTACTATCAGCTGGAGCCGATGCTCCTTCATTGCCACCACCACATGCTACGAGTCCTAATGCCATTGTCGCAGCAACTGCGGCACCAACTATTGGTTTCACAATTCTTTTCATTTTTTTCATCTTAATACCCCCGTATTCTTTTGTCATTTCTATTTATTTATTTGACAAGTACCAATTTTAATAGTATCTAATACCTGAATACTAGTAGTCTACTTTAAATCGTCTTTGTCGTATTGCGTAATTCTGTTTTCAACACTTTTCCACTTGCATTTCTTGGTAGTGCCTCAACAAATTCAATTTCTTGTGGTACTTTATATTTTGCTAAACGGTTTAAGCAATAATCTAAAATTTGCTTTTCGTCTAGTACCATACCTTCCTTCTTTACTACATAACCTTTTGGCACTTCTCCTAGAACTTCATGTGGTACACCGATGATAGCTGCTTCTAATACCTCAGGCATTTCGTAAAGGACTTCTTCGATTTCTATTGGATAAATATTCTCACCGCCACGGATGATCATATCCTTTTTACGATCAACGATATAAAGTAATCCATCTTCATCAAAGCGACCTAAGTCCCCACTATAAAGCCAGCCATCCTTTACAGTTGTTCTTGTAGCTTCATCATTTTTTAAATACCCTTTCATGACTTGTGGCCCTTTTACAACAATTTCTCCAACTTCACCAGTTGGTAATTCTTCTCCATTTTCATCAACGACTCGTACTTGTGTTTGCGGTAACGGTTCTCCAACAGAACCCACTTTGCTAAGCGCATGATGATCCTTTAACGTTGTTGCTGCTGGAGAATTTTCAGTTTGCCCGTATAGATTTTGTACTTTTACATTAGGATAAAATTCCTTTACACGTTTTACTAACTCATACGGCATTGGTGCGGCTCCATAAGTAAGTAAACGTAAGTTAGGTACAGAAGCATCTTTTAAACTTGGAGTATTCAATAAAATGTTATACATCGCAGGTACTCCGAAGAAGATCGTTACATTTTCATTTTCCATTGTTTTAATAGCTTGTTCTGGAGAAAATCCTTCCTCGATAACAAGTGCTCCACCTGCATAGACTGTAGGTATCATAAATACATGACTTGCAGCACAATGGAACATAGGAGCAACTATGTGCATTCGATCATTGTTGTTCATCTCCATTGATTCGCTCCAAATTTTTGCAGTAGAAATTAAATTTTTATTTGTTAACATTACACCTTTTGGTCTACCAGTTGTTCCAGATGTGTAAAAAACAACTGCTGTATCATTATCGTTAGCTATTACTTTTTGCACATTCCGTTCAGGTCCATTTATGATATCTTCTAAACGATTGGAACCATTTTCATACCCAGTCGTTACTACATCCTTAAGAGCAGGAAGGTTAGGAATAATGTCTTGGATCGTTTCTTCAAAACGTTGGTCATAGACTAAAGCATCTGCTTCTGAATGAGTTAAAATATACTCAATTTCCCTAGTTGCCAACTTTGTATTAATTGGCAATACTGCAAAACCTCCAATTTGACAAGCATAATAACATACCATAAAGAAGTCTGAATTTGGAATAAAAAGGGCCACAATATCATCTTTTTTATATCCTTTTTCTTGGAAATATCCCGCTAACTTCTCTGCTTGTTCGTATAACTCTTTATATGATGTTACACGACCTTTATATGAAGAGATCACTGCATTAGGTTGACTTTCGACTTTACTTCTTAATTCATCTGCAATGTACATATAACACCTTCCCCTTTCAAGAAGTTCTATTTAATGTAAGCGCTTAATTTTTAGGTTTTTAAAAAACAACTCCAAAATCCCTTACATATTTACATTCTTCTAAAATTTTGTAATATTCTTTAAACACTGTTCAAAAACAGTGTATAGTATCCCTAGTTTTCAATCATCACCCAAAAGGATGAAAAAAAGGATTATTTGACTATCTTTATTAAATATTCTGAATAAATTTCTGATATTTCTTCTTTACTTCGCTTTCCTGCTGGAGAATACCATTGCTGAACCCAGTTCATTGCACCTAATAACATCATTCTTGCCATCGTTGTTTCTTGTATTTTAAATTCTCCATTATCGATACCTTGTTGAATGATAGCATCAAAAATTCGTGCATAATCTAAACGTTTTTTTAACATTGGATGTAGACGATCTAAAGAAAATGTATGTTCAGGCTTAACAATTAAATTGAACGTTTCTTTTTCCTTTATAGCAAAATCAATATGAGTAATAATTGCCTTTTTGAGTTTATCTTCAGAGGATATGTTTTCTTCTAAATAACTTTCTAGCGTGCAAATAGCCTCAGAAAGAATTAACTCATGACATTGATAAATTAGGTCTTCTTTACTATTAAAATAGTAGTACAAAGCTCCTTTAGTCATTAATAACTCAGCAGCTATATCCTCCATTGTAGCTCCATGATACCCTTTGCAGGTAACTATTTTCGCTGCAGAACGAAGTATTTCTTCCTTTTTCTTTGCATTTCTAATTTCTTTTAGCCCCATTTCTCCCTCCCCTTTATATAACATTAAAGTATCTTCGCAAACCAAACGATTTTAAATTTTGGTTTGAGAAATATAACCTTTATAACTCTAGATTTTTTGCAATAATTAACTTCATTACTTCTGTTGAACCTGCATAAATACTGGCAACTGGAATATCACGAAATCTTCTTGCAATCTCATACTCTTCCATGTACCCATAACCACCATGTAGTTGTAAACATTCAGAAGCTACCCGTTTGGCCATTTCACTTATCCACCATTTAGCCATTGAAACTTGTGTCGTAATATCATCACCATTCATATGTTTGACGATTAAATCATCAAGGAAAGTGCGACCAATTTGAATTTCGGTTGCCATTTCTGCAATTTTAAATTGAGTATTCTGAAATTGACTGATCGATTTCCCAAATGCTTTTCTATTTTTGACGTACTCCATTGTAATTTTTAACATCACTTCAGCTTCAACTTGACATTGTATGGCAACCACGAGTCTTTCCTGTTGGAGTTTATTCATTAAATAATAAAATCCTTTACCTTCTTCTCCTAAGAGATTTGTAGCAGGAACACGCGCATCTTCAAAAATTAATTCACCTGTATCACCACTATGCATTCCAATCTTATTTAACTTTTTCCCGCGAGAAAAACCAGGAGTATCACGCTCAACAACTAGAAGACTGATTCCTTTATATGCAGGACTTGCTTTTGGATCTGTCTTACAGACAACCAATACAAGATCTGCATTATTACCGTTCGTAATAAACGTTTTTTCTCCATTTAAAATATAGTGATCACCATCTCTTACCGCTGTCGTTCGAATTCCAGCAAGATCTGATCCGGCTCCTGGTTCTGTCATTGCTACTGCGGTAATAAGATCACCAGTTAGACAACCTGGTAGCCATCGTTGTTTCTGTTCTTCACTTCCGTATGATGCAAAATATGGGGTGACAATATCATTGTGTAAGCAAATTCCGCTCGATACTCCTTGACCTACTTTCTCCAACTCTTCGTTTAGAATAACAGAGTAAGCAAAATCTGCGTTTAACCCACCAAACTTTTCATCAACCCAAGGACATAGAAATCCATTTTCACCCAGTTTTTTCCAAAATGCTCGTGGTATTTCCCGTTCCTTCTCCCACTGCTCAAAATTAGGATAAGCCTCTTTCTCTAAAAACTTCTTAAGTGTGTTTCGAAAAATAACATGTTCTTCTTGAATATATTGGGACACTTTAAAGCCCTCCTCTAAAGTTTGAAAATTCTTATATCTTATAATAAAACATATCATTTATCATTTTATAAAAAATCACCCATAAGAATGAATTTCTGTTCAACATTTAAAATTTAAACAAGATTCAAATAAATCTGGACATTTTTTTGAACTTTATTATAATAAGGATTATAACCCTTTCTTAATTTAAGTTTATTTTAAATAAACTACTTAATAGAGATAACGTATTTTTTAAAAACTCGTTCAAAAAATTTATTTAAATAGGAGGGGCTGCAAGTTGCTTAAAATAGAAGAGTACGAAAAAGTCTTAAAGTTTGTTTCCTTAATTCAAGACGATCATGAAGATTACTTCCAAACTATTTTAAATTCACTTAAACACGCTTTTGGTTATACTAACTTATCCTTGTATATAAACGACAAGTCCATTCAAAGTTCAACTACTTTTTATTCCGAAATGAATGTGAGTGAAGAAGTTAAAAATTATTATTATAGAGTGGATTGGTTTAACAAGGAAAACATTCAGCATAAAAGTTTAATTTCTATTGAAGAAATTGTGACTTATGCACAGCACCATGGAATTGAATACTATACAAACTTTGTAGAGAAGAAAAAACTCTATCATACTATATTCATACCTTTAAAATGGGAATCTAATATAATTGGGGTTATCGGTATCCATAAAACCATTCAAACTGGTGATTTTACAGAAAATGAAAAAGAAATCCTTGAAAGTGCCTCCAAATTTATTTCAAATAACCTAAAACGTTATATAGAATACAATCAATTAACTTTTTTAAAATCAATATTAAACCATTCGATGAGCAAGCTCCCCCTTGGAATACTCGTACTTGATCATGAATTGTCCATCGTTTATAATAATCAATTAGTTTATGATTACTGTCCAGAATTACACTCAAATAACAGTATCCTACTTACTAAAATCAAAGAAATTCTATTAACAAAACTTCATCTAGAAGACGAATCTTCAATAAAAGATTTACAGTTCAACTTTGAAGAACTTTCAATTAAAATTAGTCCTTGGATGAAAGAAACCCGCGATTTGGTGGAACAGCAATTCGTCATCTATATCTATCCACAAAATCAATTGAAAGAAGACCCTCTGAAGAAAGCAACTATTGAATTTGGGTTATCGAAAAGGGAATCTGAAATCATTGACCTCATCTCAAAAGGATATAGTAATAATGAAATTGCTAGTAAACTTTTCTTAAGTATAAATACTGTAAAGTCTCATCTTAACAACATTTTTAACAAGTTAGGTGTAAATAATAGAACATCAGTTATTCATAAAATATCTGCCAACTTTTAACTTTCCTATCTACTTCATAAAACATGAAACCATTTACTATAGGTAAGTTAAACTAAAGACAGGCTGAACTAATGTTCAGCCTGTCTTTAGTTTATGGGCTTTAAGTAAAAAGTTTATCCCGCAACTCTAGCAGTTAAGACTAAATGAACACAGACTAAAGGCGCCACGTCCTGTGGCCACGTCTGTGTGACCCACATCGTGTGGGCCTCAACTAACCATCAGTGAGGGAAGAGGAAAACCCTTACTGATGGAAATTTTACTTTATCTTATTGTGTCTCTTAATTTAAAGGGATTTTTCCATTCCATTAACACACCATAGTTACACGACTCTTCATCCTCTAAATAACCTCTCACAATATGGACTGGTTTCCTCCCACACTTCATAAGAAAAGAAATGACAGGGTCCTTAATCTTCCCCTTTGTTACTGAGCTTATATATTGTTCTGGTTTCATTTGATCTGACACTTTATGGTAGCCTGGCATTCGACCTCCACCTAATAAACGATCGAGCCCTTCTTGAATTACAACATGATACATCGATTGCATCAACATTTTACCAAGCCCAAGTTTACGGTATTTCGGTCGGACACTAATATCAACAATATAAAGGGTATTCCCGTTCGGATTATGGTTTCGAATATATCCGTTATCCGTAATCTCTTCCCACGTATGATCAGCATTGTTTGGATCAAAGTCAACACATAGTCCTGTTAGTGACCCCGCTAATTGTCCGTTTATTTCCACACATAAAGCACCTTGTTGAAATAATGTAACATGATTTGTTAGTTGTTCTTCATTCCACCATAACTCTGAAGGAAATGGTGGTGGAAAACATTCCTTTTGAATAAGAATAAGCTGATCAAAGTCTTCCTTGCCATAATTACGAATAACAACAGAAACGGGATCATTTTGATCAAACGTATAGAATTCACTTCGATACAACATATTCTATTTATACCCTTTCGTATTCATTCTTTCCCAGTCGGGATAAAGGTCTGTACGACGATCTCTCCAGGTGGTAACTGATCCTTTTTGGCGAACTTCATAAAGGAGGCTAAGATCTAGATCGGCCGTAACAATCATGTCGTTATTTAATTCACCTTCTACCATAATTCCTTGCGGTGGAAAGGGAATGTCATTCGGTGTAATAATAGCTGCTTGCCCAAAATTTGCTCGCATAAAATCGACGGTCGGGAGCGAACCTACTGTACCAGTTACGACAACATACACTTGATTTTCAATCGCTCGTGCATGACTCGTATAACGAACGCGATGAAAACCATGACGATCATCCGTACAAGATGGGCAAAAAATAACATCTGCACCTTGAGCCTTTGCCATTCGTACCACTTCAGGAAATTCTATATCGTAACACGTTAATATCGCAATTCTCCCTTTATCTGTATCAAAGACTTTCACTTCGTCCCCTTGAGACATATTCCACTCATTTACTTCTGTTGGTGTTATATGAAGTTTTGATTGTTGTTCAATTCTTCCGTCGGGGTAAAAGAGATGAGCAACATTATATAAATGATCGTTTTTACGAATTACATGCGTTCCACCGATAATATACATGTTCATCTTCTGTGCAAAAGAGGAAAATAAACTTTGATATTGTTCTGTAAAACCAGGTAATTCGTTAATCGTTAGTGAAGTTCCATTCTCACTACCAATTGACAATAATTGTGTTGTAAAAAATTCAGGAAACAATACAAATTCAGCATCAAACTCTGCTGCAGCTTTTAAATAGTGCTCACTTTGTTTCGCAAACTCCTCAAACGCCTTAATCGACTGTAATTGATATTGCACTGCGGAAACACGTAATTTCATAAAAACATCCCCCTTCTCAGCAATTAATCCTTAGATGATTATCTGTCAAATTCATGAGTTTAACAAGTACGGACTTTTTGGTAAGGAGGTAACTTTTAGGGTACCTTTGAAAATATAGGATTCAAATATGCCTTTTCAGGTCTTCAATTCGCTTTTTTCCCCAATCGTACATCATTACAATGATAGGTAATAATGACTTTCCGACTGGTGTTAAAGAATACTCAACTCTTGGTGGAACTTCAGGAAATACTTCACGATGAACAATTCCGTCTTCCATTAATTCCTTTAATTGATTGGATAACATTTTATGAGTTATTTTTGGTAATGACTTTTGTAGTTCATTAAATCGATAAGGGTGCCCCTGTCCCAAATACCAAATAATCACGATTTTCCACTTTCCACTAATCACTGAAAGTGTTAACTCTTTTTCACAATTAAAATCTCCTTTTTCTATCTTTTCTCTTATTTCTTTTCTTAAAATCTCTGCCATATTATTACCTCATATTTTCTTTAAATTTACCCTTAATCTAAATGAAGAACAGTCAATGCATGTTCAATTTCATCCTTTGTATTTTTATATCTCCATTGGTTCGCATATCCTAAACTACTACAAATATACTCGGTTTCTTTCACTTTTACCTTTTTACGAAAATGTACATGGCCACATAAAGCATAACGGACATTATGGTTACTCACTAACTGTTCATAATCTTTACTACCAAGGAAAGCGTTAAAATAATCCCATATACGATGGGGAGTTGGAACTGTAAACAGATGATGAGAAACTACATGCGTACAAAAAATGATGTTTTTATTTTTACACCTCAATAATTGTTCTTGAAAGCGTTCCATAAAAAATTGATGTATATCTACTGAATGAGTGGCCCAGTCAGTATATTCTTTATCTTGCCACGTACTTCCTTTCATTTTCATATTCATAAAATCCTGAATTTGATATTTTGCATAATTCCCAAAACTAAAATCATACCATCCGATATCGCCAATTATGACCCATTTATCATTTAATTGTTGAGGACCATTTGCTAAATTTCGTTGATTCGCCTTTAAATCATTGTAAATATCCCATGTTCTTTTGCCAGGATAGTGAATATTCCAAAGATCGTGGTTTCCTGCTACAAAATAACATGGTATGTTTAGATCATGTTCTATCTTATCAATGGTAGCTAACGTTTCTTTATAATCATTTGAAATGTCCCCACCAATACAAATTGCCTCAAGTTGTTGTTTTGCAATTTCCTCTAGAAATACATCTAGCACATCACCGCGTTTTCTTTTTTCATTAATATCTAGGTGCAGGTCAGCAATAAACCCTAATTTCACGCCATCACCTTCTCTTTTTTTTTAAACAGTTGTACCTTCAAGTATATCAAACAAGAGATCACGAACATGGATTTCTCTTTTTCTGTTTTAATTTCCTTGATATCACTTAAGTACAACAATTATAAAGGCTGATTCATTTTAGTTAGAATCAGCCTTGTTTTATTAGTTTACAGGATTTCCTGTGTACTTTTCACGTAATATAAACTTTTGAATTTTTCCTGATGCATTTCGAGGTAATTGATCAATAAACAAGAATTTTTTCGGTACTTTATATCCAGCTAAACGTTGGCGGCAAAATGCATTAATCTCTTCTTCGCTTAATTGTTCTCCTTCTTTTACAACAATAACAGCAGTTACAAGTTCTCCCCACTTAGGATCAGGGGTTCCAATGACAGCACTTTCAACAATGTGTGGATGTTCATCTAAAGCATACTCAACTTCCACGGAGTATACATTTTCACCGCCCGTAATAACCATGTCTTTTCTACGATCAACTAGTGAAATATAACCGTCCTCATCTACGGATGCTAGATCACCTGTATAAAGCCAACCATCACGTAGCGTCTTTGCCGTTTCTTCTGGCTTATTATAATACTCTTTCATGATCGTTTCGCCTCGTAAAATTAATTCACCAATTTCTCCAACTTCTACTTCATCACCGTTTTCATTGACTACCTTTACTTCTGTAAATGAAGTCGGCCATTTTCCTGACTTTCCAATCTTAGTTTCGTGGTCATCTGGTGTTAAATATATACCTGTTGGCCCACCTTCTGTTAAACCACAAAGATTATAGAATTGGTCTGTTTTAAATAATTCCATGCTCTTCTTAACTAAGTCAGGTGACATAGGTGCAGCACCATAACCACAACGAGCAATAGAAGACAAATCTAACTGATCAACATTCGGTACTTGAGTAAAGAAGTTATACATTGTCGGAACCCCAAAGAATAATGTAATTCGATTTTTTTCTATTGTTTTTAATGTTTCAACTGGATGAAAGTCCTGTTCGATTACATTTGTGGCGCCGAGGAAAAATCCAGGTAACAAAAATAAACAAAGCTGAGCGCAGTGAAACAGTGGAGCAACATGTAATAATTTATCTTCACACTGAAGCCCTAACAAACCAGTAGTTCCGATCGCCACTTTAACAACGCGTTGGTGATCGAAAAGAGCGCCTTTTGGTTTACCAGTTGTCCCTGACGTATAAAGAATATGAAGGTCATCAGTCCCTAAAACTTCAACATCGGGTTCTTCGAGATTATTAGTCAAAATATTTTCATAACTTAAGTATTCTGGAACTGTTGCTCTAGGTGTAACAATTACATTACGGATCGCTACATCGTCTCTACTTGCTTCCTGAATAATGTCCTCAAACTCTTGATCACAAACAACCATTACACTATCAGATTGATCAAGAATATAGTTTACTTCTCTACCAACCAACCTAAAATTAACAGGGACTATGACTGCACCAAGTTTAGCTGCCGCAAAATAGGTTATTGCAAAATAATCAGAGTTTTTCATCATAATTGCGAGTTTTTCACCTTTTTGTAAACCAATACTCGATAAACCATGAGCAAGTCGATTAACATTCTCATTGAATTGTCGATAAGTATACTCCCTATCCTTAAACGTAACCGCTAATTTTTCTGGATGACGCCGAGCATTAAGAGCTAAACTACTTGTAATATTCACAAAATAACCCCCTAAAAAATTTTAACGTCTTTCCGAAAGAAGTCTCCCTCTTCAAGCGTGTGAAGGGCGTAGCCCAACGGTAAGGGGGAGATGAATTTCGGTTGGGCTTTAGCCCAAAGGCTTTTTTCTTTTGTCTTTTTTCTCGTTATGTTATAATCAGTCTTATAAAGAATAAGGATTGATATAACAATGAAGTTAGATAGTAATAACCATTCAGTATTCTTGATGTATTATCACCTTGTATTAGTTGTGAAATATCGAAGAAAGGTCATTGATGATACTATTTCAAACTATGCAAGAGATAAATTCGTGTCGTTGAGTGAGAAATACAATATTACATTAGTCGAGTGGAACCATGATATTGACCATGTACATATTCTTTTCAAAGCACAACCTAATAGTGAATTGTCCAAATTTATCAACGCCTACAAAAGTGCAAGTTCAAGACTCATCAAGAAGGATTTTCCTCATGTTCGTAAAAAGTTGTGGAAAGAAATGTTTTGGTCAAGAAGCTTTTGTTTATTGACTACTGGTGGTTCGCCTATTGAAGTGGTGAAAAAATATATTGAAAATCAAGGAATGAAGTGAGGTGATTTGATATGGCTAAACAAAACAAGGCTTATAAGTTTCGACTGTATCCAACAGATGAACAGGCTTTGATGATACGCAAAACTTTTGGTTGCGTTCGTTTTGTCTACAATAAAATGTTAGCAGAACGAAAAGAAACGTACGAAAACCTGAAAGATGATAAAGAAGCATTGAAAAAGGTGAAGCATCCCACTCCTGCTAAATATAAAAAGGAGTTTGCATGGTTAAAAGAAGTAGACTCATTAGCCCTAGCAAATGCACAACTAAACTTGAATAAGGCATATAAAGCATTCTTCAAAGGTAATGCAAAGTTTCCAAATTTCAAAAGTAAGCGACATAACCAAAGCTACACAACGAATGTCGTAAATGGGAATATTCAGTTGTTGGAGGGTCATATCAAATTACCGAAACTAAAAATGGTGAAAATCAAACAACATCGAAACATTCCTTCTGACCATACAATCAAATCTTGTACAGTTTCTATGACTTCATCAGGAAAATACTATCTTTCCATTCTCACAGAGTACGAAAAAGAGATTAAGAGTAAGGACATTGAAAATGTTGTAGGTTTAGATTTTGCGATGAATGGGTTATTTGTTGATAGTGAAACAGGTAAGAAAGCCAATTACCCACGTTTCTATCGACAAATGATTGATAAATTAGCAATTGAACAACGTAAACTTTCTCGCAAAAAGAAGGGGTCCTCAAATTGGAACAAACAACGTATTCGAGTGGCTAAAATCCAAGAAAAAGTCGCCAATCAACGAAAAAACTACTTACATCATCAATCGAAAGCATTAGTTACATCTTATGATGCGGTTATTATCGAGGACTTGGATATGAAAGGGATGTCACAAGCTCTAAAATTCGGGAAAAGTGTCGCTGATAATGGTTGGGGAATGTTCACTTCTTTCTTACACTACAAGCTAAAAGAACAAGGGAAACAACTTGTCAAAATAGATAAATGGTTCCCATCTACTAAAACTTGTTCGAGTTGTTGTTCGATAAGAGAAATACGATTATCGGAACGTACCTATCAGTGCGATTGTGGGCTAAATCTTGATAGAGATTACAATTCGGCGCTAAATATCAAAAAAGAAGGCATACGCTTATTAGCAACTGCCTAATGCAAATATAAACTCTTGGAACAAGAGGGTTAGCTTGGTCAAATTCGTCAGCTACCAAAAGTGGCGATTACCCAAGAAGCCCCACTTCAAACAACCCGTAAGGGTGGTAAGTGGTGGGTAGTTCACAAGTTATATAGAGTTCTCATAGATGGCTACAAAACTATATATCTCTATGAAACTTATGCAATTTTTATACCAAATATTAAAAATATTCTAAACAGTTTTATTATAGGGATTCCAACGAATTACTTACACATCCTCGATTGGAATTCAGACGTCCCTAAATGAATGGTTGTTCATTTTTCATACACTTTTTACTTTTCTGCCATAGTTAATAACTAGGTCAACTAAGTTGATTATAGCCATTGAAATGTACCACCAAATGACAAAAAGTGTACAAATGAATGACAGACTGTTTACCAATGCGATTCTTCTAATGATAAAAGATATAAAACCATATGTTATAAAAATGTAATTAATTTTCAATAAATCAGTCTTCTGCAAACGGGACAGACTAACTCTTTTTATTACGTAGTAGACTCATACTGCGCAGCAAACAATCCTTCATGAAAGAATGTAAATAGCAAGAAACTAGTTTAAAAGGTGAAGGTCAGCCGACGTACCTTTGGTATAGCAGGGCTTCAACCTCGGGAGTTCTCCACCAGTTGCCTGTCAGCTACTGAGCGTCTTGGTACTTACTCAGGTTGGACTTTCACCAACTAGCAATTAACGGCTTTTTTTGTTGAATTTTTTATTAATTCGCAATAAAAAGGGGCCTCCATTAATTAAGTGATATTACATATTTCGAGGATTATCTACAATAAGAGGAGATTTTTGATCAACAACAAAAGGTAGGGCCTAACTTTTACGATCACAGAAAGTTTTATCCTTTTGTATGAAGTCCAACCTTATTTAAGATTCCTTTTCTGATTAGAGGATAATTAACTTAACTATAATTATAAATTTGTGAAAGAAGTTAGTTCTTTTTAGTTGGAAGTAAGGCTTCTAGTAAAAAGTAAAACGTCCCATTACTCACTCAATAATAGGACGTTTTTGTAACACTAAAGATGGATTTATAAAACGATAATTTAAAATTGCTGTAGTAGCCCCAGTCCACACCGAAGACTTTCTACATTGCTACGGTCGCACCCATGGGTTGCCTTTAAATTTTGCCCAAAATCGAATCCGATGTTCCAATTACATCAGTTTTTAGCTCCAACCGCCGCGTCGGTAAGGGCTTTCTCCCACAACTGCACGGTGGCCTCAGTTTGTTCAACCATCGGATAGTGTCCAGCGCCATCGATGCCTACTAAAGTACCATCATGCAGGCCATCCATGGTTCTAGAAAGGTAGTCAGGGTTGACTAGTGGATCGTCACCCCCATAGAGAACCGTCGTCGGTCCGTTGAACGCACCAAGGTTGTCTATAAAGTTGGCACCTGTCCAGTTTGCTAGGTATGCCTTCCATGCATTATGATCCATGGTTTCATGACAACGAGATACGATGTTCGCCAGTTGTCGGCTAGACAAGTTAGGAGCCAAGCTATGCAAAGCGGCCCCAGGATCTGACCATGCATTGGCATACTGATTATAGATATTATCGGGTAGTGGCGTTCCTTCTGCTGATACCGGGGTGAGTGCGACCACGGACATGACTCGACCAGGTGCAAGCGTGGCTACGCGGATCGCTGTCGCTCCCCCCATCGAATGACCTAGAACCATAAAGCGGTCCCACCCTAGTTCGTCCGCCGCATTTAATGCGGCTTTAGCCATCGAATCTAAACATTCGCAAGGAGGAATCGTCCGGTTAGTGCCATAACCGGGAAAGTCCATGTAAGCGTATGTGAAATTGTCAAGATCAGTCAATGATCGAGACGCTAACCAGATTCCGCTGTCCAATGCCCAACCATGTAAGACCAGTACACGATTTGGACCCCTTCCTTCAACACAAGCAATACGGGTTTCCATTCTTTTGCTCACACTCCTTTTATAAGAAATAACGTATATCGAAATGAATTAAAAATCACACGTCGAACCATTTCCATCTTAGCGAGTAAGCCAAAGACGGGGTTCCCAGCTTTGACGAAAGACTTCTCGTAGGTGATCAGTTGCATCCTCCAAGGCAGTCTTTCCCTGACCCATAACACCGGCGAGCGCCGTAAAGCCGTGGATCTGCCCTTGGTATCGTTTCAAAGTGACTGTCGTTCCGGCGGCAACCAATCGACTAGCGTAAGCCTCGCTCCCATCCCGGGTTGGATCATACTCTGCTGTGATAATGCGTGTGGCCGGTAGGCCTGATAGATCTGGTGCTCGAAGAGGGCTGACCCGCCAATCTTGTAACATATCTGGGTTGTTAGCATAGTTGTCGAAGAACCACCGCATCATATCCGTGGTAAGGAAATAGTCGTTGCCATATTGATGGTACGATGGAGTTTTTAAGTCGTAATCAACAACCGGGTACATTAGGAGCTGAAACTGCAGGTTGGGGGTGCCGTAATTCCTCGACATCAGAGCGACAACTGCTGCGAGGTTCCCTCCTGCGCTCTCGCCTCCTACAGCAATGCGCTCTGAATCCCCATTGATCAGTGCAGCGTTATCTGAAACCCACTTCGTTGCAGAATAGCAGTCTTCAGCGGCACCCGGGGCTGGATGCTCAGGAGCCAATCGATATGCGACAGAGACTACAACTGCGCCACTCCGTTTAGCTAGAAGAGTGCAAACACCGTCACTCCCGTCAAGATTGCCTAGTACCCAGCCACCTCCATGAAAATATACTAGAATTGGGAAAGCTCCGTTTCCTTCAGGCGTATAGATCCTAATGGGAATATCACCGTTGGGTCCAGGGATAGATCGATCGCTGATGTCCGCTATTTTGCACGGCTTGAGGCTGGAATCAGCGAGGGCTGTTGAGAATACTTCCCGCGCCATAGGAACGGGCATATCATTTAATGGCGGAAGCCCTGAATCCGCCAACCCCCGAAGCCATTGTTCAGCTTGAACGTCAAGTGTCATGATAATAACCTCCTCTTTCCAATTTTAATAAGTATTTGGCTCATAGACCGCCCAAGGGTCGGGCAGTTTTCAGTTCTCGGGTGTAACTAATTATTCGGTGGTACTTGTTAATATAAATTTATTCACATTACCAGCATTACCTTCATCGCAAAGTTGCCGATATGCTGGAAAGCCACCAGCCCAAGACATAAGCAAAAGTCCTTTTCTATTAGGGTCTTTGGTTTGTTTGGTCCACCATGAAGATGTCTGTGGGATCAATGTCCCCTCCGCGATCTGCATATGTTGCTCGAAAAACTCTTCTTCGGATTCTTGTCTTGGCTCCAATGAAGCGTACCCATTCTTACGCATGAATTTGATCCAGTCGACGATCCACTCACCTTGCTGTTCGATTAGCGTCGGAGCATTTGTGAATGGAGCTGGATTATAAGGTCCACAGTATAGCATGAACATGTTTGGAAAAGAGTTGACCGTGATTCCTAAATAATCGTGGGGTCGATCAGCCCACCTCTCCTTAAGTCTTATGTGATTCCGTCCACGTATATCCATGGACAGCATGGAACCCGTATAAGATTCGAACCCCGTAGCCATTACAATGACATCTATATCGTACTCGGTACCTTCTTTGGTTCGGATGCCTTGTTCCGTAATTTGTTCGATAGGTGTACTCTTCATATCGATCAAACTCACATTGTCGCGGTTGCAGGCTGCGTAATATCCATGATCCAGAACGGGTCTTTTAGTAAGCCAAGGTGTTTTCGGGGTAATAATATCAGCAGTTTGTTCATCTCTAACAAGTTGTCGAATTTTTTCTCTAAAAAACTCTTGGGTGGTCTCGTTTGCCTCTTTATCAGCCAATACATCACCAAAGAGGTAGAGAAACGGGAAGCCACCTTGTTTCCAATTTTTCTCATAGATGCGGCGACGTTCCTCTGGCGAAAAGTCTAGTGCGTTACCAACAAAGTCATAGGGGAAGCCACCGAAGGTATTTCGTGAATATTCCCAAATCTCTTGGATATTTCTTTGTACAGCCTCGGTATCCTCATTATTTAGAGTATGATTTCTGCCTGGAACTAGGTGGTACGGATCTCGGATAAAGTGGAAAACCTGATCAGCAACCTTAGCGACCTCCGGTACTATTTGAGTTCCGGTGGCACCGCTACCAATAACGGCTACGCGTTTTCCATCGAAGTCGACACCCTCAGCAGGAAAACGCGAGGAATGGTACCAATCTCCTTGGAACCTATCAAGACCCTTGAGATCTGGGATTTTAGGATGCGACAACGCACCCACCGCAGGAACGAAGTACCGGGCCGCTACCTTTCTTCCAGATGTTGTGGTTATTAGCCAGCGAGTGCTTTGTTCATCGTAGACAGCGGACGAAACACGGGTATTAAATTGAATGTCGCTCCGAAGATCGAGCCTATCGACAACCCATCGGAAATAGCGGAGCAAATCTGACTGCGTCGAGTATCGTTCCGGCCAGGTCCACTCATGGGCGATGTCCTTGTCGAACCAATCAGAAAAGCAATAAACCATGCTATCTGAATCGGTCCGTGCGCCTGGGTAGCGATTCCAGTACCATGTTCCACCAACGTCGTCTCCCGCCTCGTACAATTTCACCGATAGGCCAATATCACGTAGCCGTTTTAGAATGTAGAGGCCAGAAAATCCCGCTCCGATGACGATGACATCGAATTCCTCATCTATTGGGACTTGAACCTTCTCCTTCAATATGAATCTCTCCCTTCTTTTTATAATTGACTGAATATAAAAAAAAATATAAATATTCTATATTATCTGAAAGTATATATCGGAACCGTTTTAATGTCAATATAAGTTAAAAGTTATTAAATCTTGCACTTTAAATTTCAAAACACCTTCCCTATAGATTGAGTTTTCGAACATATATTTAAGGAAGAAAAGAAGATGACAACCATAGAAAGAATGAAAGTAGATAGGAAACGAGGAGCAGTTTGACCTTAGAGTTAATCTTTATATAAAGAATTAAAAATGCAATCGTTTAGTAAATAACATCTAGATTTAAATTGAAGAGAAGTTAAAAAATGTCTAAAAGATGTAAAAAGAGGTAATATTTATAATTACAATCAATCTATAAATAAAAGAATAAATAAACGTTTCTTTTTTTGGGAGGGGGGGGACAGTAGATTTTCCTCTTGCGCACTTGTAATAAAACCAAGACAAAACTTCAAAGAAGATTATTGTCTTGGTTTTATTATTTATAACCCAATACCACTAGCTGCATTATCATCAAAAAGATTTGCCTTCTTTATGTATCGATGCAACGAATCACTTCGCTTATGCCTTGTCTGCTTCATTATCTGATGCTCTGCCTTCCCAGCTTTTGCAGCTTGACTACAAAACCCGCTCCTCAAACTATGTGCTCCATATCGTTTTGGATCGAGACCAACTTCTTCACAACACTTTTTCACAACCAAACGAACCGATTGTAGTGTTAAAGTCCCTTTTACTACATTTCCATGTCGATCCACTCGTCGAAACAACGGACCCTCTGTTAGACCAGAAGCCTCAATCCAATTTCAAAACTACGAACGGGACAGGTTAATGGGTTACTTCCAAAGGGGAGTGCCACATCATTTCCTTCCCCTTTTTGATCCGTTTTGCTTCGATTCAAATGGAGAATCAATCCGTCACGGGTTTTAGAGATGTCTTCAATGTTTAATCCGACCAATTCACTTCGCCTCAATGCCCCAGCCCATCCCATGACCAGTAAAGCTCGATTCCGTATACCACTTCAGTCGAAAGCTCATTCGAGTGTTGTATTTTTAATTCAAAATCAGTGGTCATTTTTATAATCACTCCCTTATTTTCCATCGTGCATAACGTGGTTTACCGTGACCCAATCGGAGTCGTTGGCGCGATTACACCTTGGAATTGTCCATTTTATTTATCTCTGCGTGTCGTTGCACCAGCAATTGCAACTGGAAATAGTATTGTGCTCAAACCAGACGATCAGACGCGGATCTCAGGCGGGCTTGTTATCGCAAAGCTCTTTGAAGATGCAGGATTACCGAAGGGGATTTAAATGTCATTGTTGCAGATCTTGAAGAAATAGGCGATTCTTTTGTCGAGCACCCAATTCCACAAGTATATCTTTTACAGGTTCAACAAAAGCAGGCCAACATATTGGGGCACTAGCAACGAAAAACTTAAAGAAACCAGCACTTGAATTAGGTGGCAATAACGCTTTACGATCAATGATAATACGGTTAATGGCAATACAAATTTGCCCTGAATGCATAAATTTACCAAATGAAGCAGCGGCAACAGCTTGATCAATATCTGCATCATCAAGAACTATAAGCTTTATGAACCATTTGTGGAAAAGCTTAAAAAAGCAACAGCAAAAATTACAGTTGGTAATCCGGGGGAAGATAATACTATTATCGGACCTTTAATTAATAAAAAGCAAGTAGATAGAGCGATGGCACTCGTTGAACAAACAGTGAATGAAGGTGCGACATTACTTCAAGAAGGAAAAGTCGAAGGAAATTTAATTTATCCTTATATCCTTGGTGATGTTACAAATGAGATGGGCGGCCGCTCAAAATGAAGTGTTTGCGCCAATTGCCATCTTGATTCCGGTCGATACAGTAGAAGAAGCAATCGAGGTTGCGAATGGAACACCTTTTGGATTAAGTGGAGCAGTCTTTTCTGGCTCACTTGAAAGAGGCATTAATGTTGCTAGAAAAGTAAAGACAGGGATGATTCACGTCAATGGTCAAACAATAAATGTCGAACCGAATGTTCCATTTGGAGGAGAAGAATTCTCCGGACTAGGCCGTTATTGCGGAGAATGGGCAATTGAAGAACATACAACTGTAAAATGGATATCTGTTCAAAATCAACCTCGTTCTTACCCATTTAGTTAAGGAGATTCACCTGATCGGGTGGTACAGGTTTATTATGGATATGGAGTATAGTATTACCTGGGTTTGGTCAGTTCTTAAACGGAAAAATACTGAAGGGGATTGTCCTTATCTTGTTAGAAGTTTTAGTAAATGTCCAAAGTAATTTTAATTTAACGATTATGTATTCTTTTATGGGAGAAATAAATAGAACTATTAAAATAACTAATTATCAGTGGCTAATGTTTTATCCCTGTTTATTTATGTTTGGCATTTGGGATGCCTATCGAGATGCTGAAGGAGACACTCCTTCATTTGCATATCTTCCTTTTGTGTTCGGGGCATTCTTTATTACAATAGGATTGATATACTCAACTAAATTAACTTTATTTGGAACTTTATGGGGTCCTGTTTTTTTACCGATGGCTTTTCTAATTCCAGGGATACTTACGGGGTACATAATAAAAGTTATTGTTAGACTTTTGATAAAAGAAAAAAAAACAACTTTATCTTTAACTATCAGCTTGAGTTGAACAAGCACTTGGCTTTTTAAGTGGGTCTTTTTACTGCGCAGTCGTTCATGTATTTTAAAACCCGAGATACACCACAGAGAATGAAAATAAGTAGTATAGTTTGTCCATACTGTTTCTACGGCTGGCGAGGAAGGTCGATGTACTGTGGTGCGTGAGAGCCCTTTGCGCAGTCTGACTCCTTCGACCACGGTGCACCACTGATTGTTGCTCCCATAAGGGAAGCACTCATGGTAGATTAATCCTATTCTGGTTGTTGCACCAGCCTCTAATACTATTTGCCGTAGAAAGGATGGTTTCAATGGATATAATCATTGAGAGAGCCTGTGGTATGGATGTACATAAAGACAACATTACTGCTTGCGTCATCACACCAGAAGGAAAGGAAATTAAGACTTTTTCAACAAAAACTGCATCCCTAATTCAGTTGATTGACTGGGTTAAGGAACATAAGTGCACTCATGTGGCAATGGAAAGTACAGGTGTTTACTGGAAACCTATTGTCAACTTGCTTGAAGCCGAGGATATTGAGTTTCTTGTAGTGAATGCTCAACATATCAAGTCCGTCCCTGGACGAAAAACCGATGTAAAAGATGCGGAATGGATCGCCAAACTACTTCGTCATGGTTTACTAAAAGCCAGTTTTATCCCAGACCGAAACCAACGAGAGTTGCGTGAACTTGTTCGTTACCGTCGAAGCATCATAGAAGAACGTGCGAGACAACATAATCGGATTCAAAAAGTTCTAGAAGGCGCTAATATCAAACTTGGTTCTGTTGTTTCGGATGTTATGGGAAAGTCTTCCCGTGATATGCTTCGCGCCATCGCTGAAGGCGAAGATGACCTTGAAATGCTGGCAAATTTCGCAAAAGGAAGGATGAAACAGAAGAAAGATCAGCTAAAACTCGCCCTCCACGGCTATATCAATGATCATCAACGATTCATGATAAAGACGGTTCTAAACCATATTGATTTCCTTACTGAACAAATCGATATGCTAAATCAAGAAGTAGCCGATAGATTGAGTATCCATCAAGATGACATCGATCGCTTAGATTCCATTCCTGGAATCGCAAGAAGAATGGCTGAGCAAATGCTTGCAGAACTTGGGACGAACATAAAAGAACAATTTCCTACCGCACCTCAAATGTGCTCATGGGCTGGATTGGTGCCAGGTAGTAATGAAAGTGCAGGGAAACGGAAGTCTCCTAAAACAAAGAATGGAAACAAATATTTAAAGTCCGCATTAACGGAAGCAGCCCACTCTGTGAGAAATTCAAAAAACTATCTAGGTGCTTTGTATCGTCGTACGGCATCTCGTAAAGGAAGGAAACGAGCAGGTATTGTCGTAGCTCATGCCATTTTACGTATCTCTTACTACCTCTTAACCCGAAAAGAGATGTACGTAGATTTGGGTGAAGACTACTTTGATAAACAAAGAGAACAATCAATTGTACGCCATTCGTTAAGAAGACTCGAAAACTTAGGATACGCTGTTTCATTATCAGAACCAGAAGCCTCTTGATTACAATCTATTTACTATAGTATTAACTTTTTAATTAGGCGCTCTCCCCTAAAAAAAATTAAATGAGCTGCGTCTTATTTAGTATTGCCATTTTACGAGTGCAGTAGAAGTTATTTTCATGGTAGTACAACCATACTATTCAATAGAAAATGATATTCCACAATCGGGCGCTTATCTACAGTATATAAAGAAGTAGTATTTAACGTATTTAAAGTTAAATATTACTTCTTTTTTGTTTCTTTAAAATCAACATATTTTATATGTCTAATATGTTGTGTCATTTTAATTTTACTTACCTCATAACTTTTTATAAACACCTGAATAAGCTACTTTTAATTGTTCTCTTAATTGCTTGTTTTCCTCTCCCAATTTTTGGTTTTTTCTTTTCAGGGATGCAATGAGGGCATCCTTATTGTTTTCATTCATTTCTCGCTTTACTTGTTTCGGTGTAGGTACTTGTAATTGTTGATTTCGCAATGTTATCTAAATACTTTATGTATTTCATAACCGGCATTACAGGGAATCCCTCTTGATCCAGAGGATATATTTAACAAGAAATAAACAGTATAAATCGCACACAAAAACGCTCAGAGTATACATCTGAGCGTTTTTGTGTGTCCTTATTTATCGAAACACCCTTGTATGTTTTATATAATCATCGTGGATTGTAATTTGAGATCGTTTATCTTTTTTACGGGCACTGGAGTCCGCTAAGGTGATTCCATTTTAATGTTAAACAGGGTATATGCGCTGCTGCTATATCAATAAAAATAGAGGAGCTATTCATCATGTGATTTGCACCTCTATTTTCTGTGTTATTTAATATTTTCTCTCCGATAACTGAAGACGTTCACTTAATACAACGTCTTCTTCATCTTACTGCGCCATTACCGTATGTTAAATTAGAAATGAACTCGTGTTTTATTTACTACTCAATTTCAAAGTCTAGTACAAGAATGTCAGTAAGTCCAACTTCTTTTAAATATGAAACTAGTTCTTGATGTTTTGGGTGTGGGCCATAAACTTCGAGCGCCTCTCGATTCTCAAAGCGTACAGTCAACCCAAGTTCAAACCCTTTGCTTCTTTCCGAAAAGTTAGTCCCTACTGCTAAACTAACAATCCCTGGAATATCATCTTTAAGAGTTTTCGCTCTTTTAATAATTTCTGCTTTTTGTTCACTAGTCGTATTTTCATTGAATTTAAAGCCAACGATATGTTCAATCATCAATGATCACTCCTCATCCTATTGTTATTCCAATTTTTTCAATTTTTTTAACTTTCTTCTTTATTGTACTACAGGAATAATAGATTGCAACTAAACTGCAATCGTTTTCAACTAGCTGAAAATTAAGAAAATAGTAGAGATAATAATTCCAGTATAAATTAGCGTAATGACAGTAAACCCCATAATGTCACGGATTTTCAAACCTGCGATCGCTAATAACGGAATTGCCCAAAATGGCTGGATCATATTGGTCCAAGAGTCTCCCCATGCAACCGCCATAACAATTTTTGCTGGATCTACTCCCATATCGATCGCTGTTGGAAGAAAAATAGGTGCCTGGATTGCCCACTGACCTCCACCAGAAGGAACAAACATATTTAAAATTCCTGCTGCAAAAAAGGTAAAGAGTGGTAACGTTTTTTCTGTTGCAATACTAGCAAAGAAGTTTGATAGCCAAACAGCTAGACCAGAAGCAGTCATCATTCCCATAATACCTGCATAAAAAGGGTATTGAAGGGCGAACTGTCCAACACTTCCTGAAGCTTTAATTAATCCACTACCTAGTTCACGAACATTTCCATATAGCAATAAACATGCAGTTAAGAAAATTAAATTCACGGTGTTTAAATCCAAGTTAAACCCATTTAAGTAGAAATGGTTAACTAAATAAGCTAATCCAAATAAACCACCTATCGTAACAATAAAACGACTACGATCTAATTTGTCATTAATAAAGTTTGTTTTACTTACATTTGGTTCTTCCTTCACTTCAACATCCTTTAATAATTCAGGATCTACTAATATACGATCTTCCATTTTTTTAGGATGAATTAACTTCATGACGAATGGAAGTGTTGCAAAGATAATTACGACTATCACGATATTTAGTAGAGAAGTTAATGTATCTGCTGTTGGAATAAGGCCTACTGTCTCCTCAAATGTATGACCAGGTGTCGCAACGAATAGAGCTGGAGACGAGGATAAACCACCTTCCCAAATAACAAATCCCGAATAGCCAGCAGCTACTAGTACACGATAATCTACATCGCGAACTTGTCTTCCTACTAGCTTTGCCATAATCCCTGCAACGACTAGTCCGAATGCCCAACTGATCAATGATGCTGCTAATGCTGTAAATGTAACCACTATAATAGCTACGTTAGGGGTTGTACACTTACTTGCAATTTTCTCAAGACCACGAGCAACAGGAGGAGTTAATGCTAGTGCATAACTCATAATAAATGTTGTAATAATTTGTGCAGTAAAAGCAAGTAACGACCAGAACCCGTCCCCCCAATGAACCATCATCTCATAAGGGGTGTTTTTAGTAATGAAAATTCCACCTAAAAAAGTAATGACTGTTAATAATACAGCAAATACAAATGCATCTGGAAGCCACCTCTCGGCAACTTTAGCAAAGAATAATGCTAGCTTTGAAATTGGATTGTTAGAAGTCTTTTGTTGACTTGTTTGAGTTTGTTTAACCGGTTCCATCGTTTCTCCTCCTTTTTTGTGTAATAGTTTAATAAGAATTATGTTTGCAATCTTTTATTATTTTGCTGTCCATCCGCCATCAACATATAAAATTTGACCTGTTATATAAGAAGATGATTCAGATGAGAGGAAGACGACAGGTCCTGCTAAATCTTCTAATGTTCCTACTCGACCTACCATGGTTTTATCAACAATTGCCTTTAATCTCTCTTGGTCAGCTAACCAATCTTCAGTCATTGGTGTTTTTATATAACCTGGTCCAATAGCATTGACTTGTATACCATATGCTGCTAACTCGTCTGCCCAAACTTTTGTTAGCTGATTAATTCCACCTTTACTTGCAGAATAACTCGTTTGGTTTGACATTCCTGTTGCTCCTAGTATAGAGGAAATGTTTATGATTTTTCCTCCTTCTCCTTGTTTGATCAACTGTTTAGCAACTGCTTGTCCTGTTAGAAAAATTCCTTTCAAATTCGTTCCAATAATAAAGTCCCAATCTTCTTCTTCTACTTCAACTAAAGGTTTTCTAATATTTGTGCCTGCATTATTGATCAAAATATCAAGACGACCAAATTCTGCAACGATAGCTTCAACCAATTGTTCTACTTTTTGTTTGTTGGTCACATCTACTTGAAACCCTTTAACGTTTATACCTTTTTCCTTTAGTTCGTTTTCTGCTTTGACTAAATCTTCCTTACCACGACTAGCTATCGCAACTGAAGCACCGTTCTTTCCTAGTGCTTCAGCCATTCCTAATCCAATTCCTTTACTTCCTCCAGTTACTAACGCCACTTTTCCAGATAAATCAAAAATTGTTGGTCCCAATGTTATCACCTTCCTAGTACAAAATTATTGAGCTTCATTTTCTATTACAATTGCAATTCCTTGACCTCCGCCTATACATAAACTTGCAATACCATAACGCAATCCTTTTCTTCTTAATTCATAGGCTAATGACAACGTAATCCTAGCACCACTCATACCGACAGGATGTCCTAATGCGATTGCACCGCCGTACACATTAGTCTTCTCCCTAGGTAATTCCAATTCTTTTTCAACGGCTAAATATTGAGCAGCAAATGCTTCATTCACTTCAATACGGTCCATATCCTCAAGCGTAAGGTTAGCTCTTTGCAATGCTAGTTTAATAGCAGGAACAGGACCAATCCCCATAATATTCGGGTCCACTCCCACAACAGCCCATGAACGAATTTTTGCTAACGCTTTCATTCCAGAATGCAATTTTTCTTCGCTCGCTAAAATTAATGAAGCAGCACCATCATTTATTCCACTTGCATTTCCTGATGTAACAGTTCCATCCTTTTTAAAGGCAGGTACTAATTTGCTTAGGTTTTCAGTCGTAGTATCTTTTCGAATATGCTCATCCGCTGTCACAAAGGTCGATCCTTTTCTTGTCTTCAATTCTACTGGAACTATTTCTTCTTTAAATACACCCGTTTCGACGGCTTTCATCGCTCGTTGCTGACTTAATAAAGCAAATGCATCCTGATCTTCACGCGATATTTCATATTTCTCTGATAAATTCTCGGCTGTTATTCCCATCCCGCAACCCGTGTATTCATCCGCTAATGTTCGCAACAACATATCTTCAAAAGCAAGTGCACCGTATTTTGTTCCATTAAACCTACTCGTGAAATTGGAATGAGGTGCCATTGACATATTCTCAACTCCACCCGCTAATGCAAGACGAGACTCACCTAACTTAATTGATTGTGCTGCTGAGATAATAGCCTGAAGTCCTGAACCGCATAAACGATTGACTAATAAAGAAGGTGTTTCGATTGGCACTCCAGAATGTAGTGCGATATGACGTGCTACATAGGATGCATTCGTACTTGTATGAATGACGTTTCCATAAATCACATTATCAATATCTGTTGCTTCACAGTTAGAGCGTTTTATAGCTTCTTCTGCTGTTAATCTGCCAAGTTCTGTCGTTGAAACTTGACTAAGTGATTTTCCAAATGCTCCAATAGGGGTACGTGCCCCTTCCACAATATACACTTCACTCATAAAAACTCTCCTTTATAAATCACCTTTTTTTGTTTTTTCAACCCATTTATAAATCAATCCAACACTTACTTCATACCGCCGAGCAATCTTAGACATGTTATTTATAGTCATTGCTTCCTGAGCTAATTTTTTCTTAAAGGCTTCTGAATATATAGTTTTCTTCACATGATCACTCCCTAGGAACTGAACTCATGTTCATTGATTTAATTTACTAAGAATCGTTTTTAGAACTTTTCCACCTGGATTTCGCGGGAGCTCATTAAGGAATTCAACTTCTTTTGGAATTTTATAATCTGCTAGTTTGTCAGATAAGTAAGTTTGGAAATCCTCGGCAGTAACCGAAATTCCGCTCTTTTTTACAATATATGCTTTCACTTGTTCGCCAAATAATTTATCTGGAATACCAACAACTGCTGCTTCTAGTACACCTGGATGCCCATATAAAACATTTTCCACCTCGGCAGAGTATATTTTTTCTCCTCCACGATTAATCATGTCTTTTTTACGATCCATGATGTAAACATACCCATCATCATCAATCATGGCTAAGTCTCCAGATTTCCAGTAACCGTTTTCAAAAGAATTTTTATTTGCTTCTAGGTTATCCCAATACCCTTCAATTACCATTGGCCCTTTAATAAGAAGCTCACCTACTTCATTAGTTTGCAACTGATCACCCTGTTCATTAACAATTTTCACTTCTGCAACAGGCACAGGTAATCCGACTGAATTTGCTTTTGCATCAGAATAGTAAATAGGCATTATGGTTGTCGGTGAAGAAGTTTCTGTCGCTCCATAAGCATTATGTAACCGTGAATTCGGAAACTCTTTTCTCAATTGATGAATTGTTTCATACGACATTGGTGCGCCGCCATAAGCAATAATGCTTACATCGTTATATGCATCCTTCTTAAAATGAGGAGAAGACAATAACATGACATAAATGGTCGGAACATTGAAAAGAAAACTAATTTTTTCTGTTTCCATCGTCTTAAGATAATCTTCAGTTCGATAGCGTTTCAATATAACAGATGTCCCACCTACGAGGAACATATGAATAAGTTGACCAATCAATCCTGTCACATGGAATAATGGAATAGCAATCATAGTTTTAATAGAATCATTTGTGTTCATAACGTATTTGTAATTAAGGGCACTATGAATGATACCCACATGACTACCAATCGCTCCCTTCGGAGTGCCCGTTGTTCCAGACGTGTACATAATAAATAATGGATCTGTTTCTTCTATTTCTACTTTCGGAAAACTTTTCTCTCCCATGTTCGCATTTAAACATGCATACGACTTCGCAGTAGATGAACTATCAGCTTCAAAGTCATCAAGAATAAAAAATACTTTAGTTGACTTAAGCTGTTTACTTTCATGAACGGACTTCAATTTTTGATAATAATCGTTTTCGGTAATTAATATTTTCGAACCTGAATGGTTCAACATAAAAGTAATCTCTTTTTCCGATAATCTAGAGTTTAGCGGAACGATAACAGCTCCTAACTTTGCACAAGCAAGAACAACATGAACAAATTCAAGACAGTTCTCTGCTAATACAGCAATTCGATCCCCTTTTTTTATTTCATAGTTGTAAAAGAGGTTTTTAGCAACTGTAATTGCAATATCATTAACTTGCTTATAGGTTTGCCGTACTTCCCCCATGACTAGTGCTTCTTTTTGAGGATATTCTCTTACAGTCGACTCAAACATGTCTGAAATTGTTTTCGGTCTATCACTGTATACTTTTACATCTCGATTAAAAAGTTGCGATCTTTCAATCACTACAGCACCTTCTTTCATACTCTTATAAATATTAGTACTACCTGTTTTCTTCAATAGAAAACTTTAATATAAAATTCTTAGTTACCTCCTGTAGTTCTAAATATTTAGTAAATACTGAATTTTTGTTTATATTTTAACTATTGCAAAACTTGTGCCAATTTTTATCCAAATGTCTTTCCTCCTAATTGGTGAGATAAAATTCCCAATTAAAGCAACCATTACATACCTAATAAAGAAAGCACATCTAATAGTAAAAATAAGGTTCTTTTAGTATGTTTTCCATGTTACTAAATATCATAATCTTGTTATTCTCTAGCTTACGATATCGTTAAAATAGTAAACTTTAGCGAACTAAATATTTAACATCTATAGAATTAAACTTCTTGCCACAAAAAACGATGACAAAAGTAATCACTGATTACTTTTGTCATCGTTCATTAACTTAACCCTAGTCTCTTCATCTTTTTCACTAAAGCAGATTGACTAATTCCAAGTTCATTTGCTGTTTTTCGAGTCGTTTTGTATTCACTTATTTTTTCTAAAATGACTTCCTTCTCTGTTTGTTCGACAATTTCTTTTAGTGATTGATTATTTTTTACAACCTTTCTTTTGTGTATGATCAATGGCGGAAGGTCGGTTACTTGAATTTCGTTTTTTTCTGTCGTGACTACAATTCTTTCAATAAGGTTTTCCATCTCACGGATGTTCCCTGGCCAATGATATTGTTCCATAAAATAAATCACTTCTGGATTGATTTTCTTATTTAAATTGTATTTACTATTTGTTTTTCTTAAGAAATAATAAGCCAATGGAGCAATATCCTCACACCGTTCTCTTAACGGTGGAATTTGAATCGGAACGATATTTAGGCGGTAGAACAAATCTTCTCGAAACTCTCCTCTTTCTACCATTTTTTCTAAGTTTTTATTTGTTGCACAAACGACCCGAACATCAATTTTTTTTGTTTTTTGCCCACCGATTCTCATTATCTCAAACTCTTGTAAAACACGAAGTAACTTCACTTGTAAATCAAGCGGCGTTTCCCCGATTTCATCTAAAAAAATCGTTCCACCATCAGCTTGTTCAAACAAGCCAGGTTTACCCCTTCCATCAGCACCCGTAAATGCTCCTTTTTCATAACCAAATAGTTCCGATTCCAATAAATGTGGTGGTATTGCCCCACAGTTTACTTTGATGTATGGTTTATGAGATCGTTTACTGCCTTTATGAATGATATTTGCAAATACTTCTTTTCCTACCCCAGATTCCCCAAGCAAAATAACCGTAGAATCCACAACAGCAATCTTTTTCGCTAGATTAAGTGCTCTATTTGTTTTATCACTTTGAGCTATTACACTATCAAATAATCGTTTGAGGTCTTCCCTTTTTTTAAAGCCGTCTATTTCTTTTAAAATTCGCTTCGTATAAGCTTTAGCTTCTTGCAATTCTACCTTTAATTTGTTCAACTCTGAAATGTCCCGAACATTTGTAACCACATGTGTTATTTTACCTTCTTCATTAAAAATCGGGCTTCCTGTTACTAATACTTCTTTTCCTTTTACAATTTGTACAATTGTGGTTGGTTTTTTCTCTTTAAATACTCTTAATGTAACCGATTCAGAAATAATTCCTTTATTAACAACATCCTTTAAATTTCTGCCAAGGAGCTCATCTTCGTGGACACCTGTAATCCGCTTATATGCTTCATTTACTATGATTCCATCCCCATTCCCATCGGCCACATAAATACCATCATAACTAGACTCAATAATCGAATCTAGTAATTTATTTATTTCTAGAACATCATCTTCATTCTTTTTTAATTTAAAACTCATCTAACCCCTCCTATTCTTTAAGATCTATATTTTCTGTCTAAAAGTGTATATGATGAATTATTTCATCAATTGTTTGAAAGTTCAATGTTCTTACACTAAATTTATTTAATATTTTTAATCTTTGTATTTTTGGCACACAAATTGCATGATTTAAATTGAAAGTTATTTTCTTTAAGGAGTGACAATATAGATGTATAATTTCAGCCCTACACCTGAACAAAAAGAAATGATTGATAAAGCGAATGCGTTTATGGATGAATACGTTTATCCAAATGAAAAACATATGGTTCCTCATCGTGGTTTACCTGATGATATTTTGAAACCGCTTCAACAAAAAGTGAAAGACCTCGGTTTATGGGGAGCGCATCTTCCTAAAGATGTTGGAGGAATGGGCACAGGCTTCCTTACGCTTGGTTTACTTTCTGAAGTTATCGGAAAAAGTCCAATCGCTCCTTACATCTTTGGATCAATGGCGCCAGATGCAGGGAATGGAGAAATCCTTTGGCACGCTGCAACACCCGAACAAAGAGAAAAGTACTTAGTTCCTTTAGCTAATGGCGAAGTTCGTTCTTGTTTTGCTATGACAGAACCAGATGTATCTGGGTCAGATCCCCGAATGCTTCAAGCGACTGCTGAATTAGATGGTGATGAGTGGGTCATTAACGGACACAAATGGTTTACAACAGGTGCAATTGGTTCTTCTTTTTCAATTGTGGTAGCGGTTACAGATCCAGATGCCTCTACATACAAAAAAACAAGCTTATTTATTGTAGAAAATGATAATCCAGGCTTTGAAATTGTTCGTGAAGTTCCTGTCATTGGTGACCACTTTGCAGGTGGGCATTGTGAAGTACGCTATACAAATTGCCGTGTTCCAAAAGATGCCATTCTTGGAGAACGAGGAGAAGGATTTAAGCTTGCTCAACTTCGACTTGGACCTGGAAGAATCACTCATGCCATGCGTTGGTTAGGTGTATGTCGCCGTAGTCTTGAGTTAATGCTAGACTATTCAGCAAAGCGTGAAACACGTGGAAAGAAACTAGCAGACTTCCAAAGTATTCAAAACTTTATCGCCGATTCTGCAGCAGAAATTCAGGCTGCTCGTTTAATGACTCTTCATGCGGCTTGGTTAATGGATCAAGGAAGTGAAGCTCGTAAAGAAGTATCATTAATTAAGTTCTATGGAGCCAATGTTCTTCATAATGTTATCGACCGTGCGATCCAAGTACACGGTGCATTAGGAGTAACTGGGGATACACCTCTTGAAGGATTTTACCGTGAGGCACGAACTGCGCGAATTTATGACGGTCCAGACGAAGTTCATCGTTATGTCGTAGCCAGAACATTATTAAAAGCTTTCCAAGAAGGAGAGGAACTCTATTGATTTCCAATATGGATGTGACCAAACAATCTTTGGAGGAAATTAATTGGACCGAATTAGATAACTTCGTAAAAAGCAATATTCCTGAATTATCCAGTTTCTCAATGACCGTCAAGCAATTTACAGCTGGTTATTCTAACTTAACTTATTTATTATCATTTGGTGACAATGAAATGGTTCTGAGAAGGCCGCCTTTTGGTTACATTCCACCGAAAGCTCATGATATGGAAAGAGAATATCGTATTTTAACCAAAATTCATCCGATCTTTCCATTAGCACCAAAACCACTTCTTTATCAGCTAGATCCTAATATTATGGATAAACATTTTTATATTATGGAAAAGAAACAAGGTGTCGTATTAGACGACCACATTCCAGACTGTTATGCTCAAATTGCTAATGTCGGTGAACAAATTTCTACTACATTTGTAGATACATTAGTACAGTTGCACGATATTGATTACCAACAAGCAGGGTTAAATGAGCTCGGTAAGCCTGAGGGCTACTTAAAAAGACAAGTTGAAGGTTGGATCAAACGTTATGAACAATCAACAACAGACAATATTCAACTGATCGATGAGCTTGTTCCTTGGTTACTTGATAATATTCCTAAATCACCTAAAACAACGATTGTTCATAACGACTTTAAACTCAATAATATGATGTTCGCAGCGTCTAATCCTAGCGAAATTGTCGGTATATTTGATTGGGAAATGTGTACGATAGGTGACCCTTTAGTCGATCTTGGACTAGCCATCGCCTATTGGACCGAACCTGGAGATGCTGAAACAGGGCTATCTGCGGTTACTAATCAAGGTGGATTTCTTTCTCGAAAAGAAATTCTCGAATTGTATGCAAGTAAGAGTGAAGTTGACCTTTCGAATATTAATTATTACGTTACCTTTGCCTTTTTTAAAACAGCTGTTGTACTTCAGCAACTCTACTACCGTTGGAAAATTGGCGAACTACAAGATAACAGATTTGAAAAACTGAATGTTGGTATTTATAATTTATTAAAGCAAGCACAGTTAACAAAAGAAAATAAACTTTTATAATAATGTTTATGTCTGCGGCCAGTGGGGGATAATTTCCTCTACTGGTCGTTATCGATAATGAAGATATAAATGGAAAGGGTATTCAATGAGTAGAAAAATTACCGTATTAACTCGAAAAGAAGAAATTGCTGAGGAAAAGCTTAAAGATTGTATTGTGGTAGTCATTGATGTGTTACTTGCCACTACAACTATTTCAACTCTATTAAACCATCGTCCTAAATCAGTCATTCCTGTAAGAGACCAAGCAGAAGCCCATCGCATAGCTAACGGGTTTTCAAAAGACGAGTATTTATTAGTGGGTGAAAGTGCCGGGTATGAAATCGAAGGATTTCTTCGTCCTGATCCATTACAAATCATTAAACAGTCGTTATCAAACAAAGAAATCATCCTGCTTACAACAAACGGCACGGTTGCAATCCGAAAGTCAGCTAACGCTAAACGCGTTTATGCCTGCTCTTTAATTAATACGTCTACTGTAGCTGAGGAAATCCTGTCCTATGATGAAACATCTTCTATTTTAATCGCTTGTGCTGGTAATGATGGTCGCTTTTCTCTAGAAGACTTTCTTTGTGCAGGTTACCTTATTGACGAACTACTGAAACGGACAACAAATTGGACATTATCTGATGCTGCTACTGTTGCTAAAAGATACTATGAAAATAGTACCGATGAAACGATTACGAATGAACTCACTTCATCTGAAACTGGAAAGCTATTGCAAGAATTACAATATGATGAAGCGATAAAGTATGCAGCTAAAAAAAGTTGTATAAAGATCGCTCCTTACCTGGTAGATGGAAAATTCACTTCTTCATAAAACAGTAGAAAAGGCGCCTTATCGAGTAGGCGCCTTTTCATCTATTACTTTTTATGCTTTTATCTCGACATTATAATGCTTCAACCAATGATCCATTTGAATAAAATGAGCGATTAGCTGTGGACCCGTCATCAATTGTCCGAACCAAGGTGTTTTAAACGAAGCCCCACCACTCTCGGCAATTTCCTTCATTTTAGTACGATCTATTAAGTCAAATAATGGTGAGTCATTTTCTTTTAAGATGTTAAGCATTTCTGCTTTCACGGCATTCGTATAATGAGGATTATGCGTCTTGGGGTAGGGGCTCTTTTTACGATATAAAACATCATCAGGTAAAATACCTTCCAACGCTTTACGTAAGATCCCTTTTTCTAATCCATTTACGCGTTTCATTTCCCAAGGTATGTTCCACACATATTCTACAAGACGATGGTCCGCAAACGGGACACGAACTTCAAGACTTGCCCCCATACTCATTCGGTCTTTTCGATCGAGTAAGGTCGTCATAAACCAAATAATATTCAAATAAGAAATCTCTCTCCTACGCGCTTCATCTTTCGTATCTTCATCAAATCGAGGAGTTGCTCCAATCGTTTCTTTATATCGTTCATGAACGTACGACTGCAACTTTAGTTTATTTTTCCACTTATCTTGCAAAAGTGCTTCTCGCTCTTGGGTTGAACGCATCCACGGAAAGCCATTTAGATTCATCACCTCTGGTTTATGGAACCAAGGATACCCACCAAATATTTCATCGGCACATTCTCCTGATAAGCCGACGGTCACATCTTCTTTAATTTTTTCACAAAACCATAATAAACTTGAATCGATATCTGCCATTCCCGGTAAGTCACGCACTTCAACCGCTTTCTTCAAATACCCTGCGAGTTCCTTCATTGAGATAACGTGGTTCGTATGCAAAGTACGAAACTCACTAGATACTTTTTTAATCCAGGGACCATCCGCATTCGGCTGAAAATCATTTGCTTTAAAATACTTATCATTTTCAGCATAGTCGACCGAATAGGTTCTCAGAATTCCTTTGTTATCTCGTTCATACACATTCGCAGCCAATGCGGTTAACGCACTTGAGTCGATGCCACCTGATAAAAACGTACAAATAGGAACATCCGCTACCAATTGCCGTTCAACCGTATCAGTTAACAACCAACGAACTTTTTCGGCTGTTTCATCAAGACTATCTACATGCTCCTTACTTTTTAACTTCCAGTAGCGACTTATTTTCGCCCCGTTTCGGTCATAAAGCATCGCATGTGCGGGACGAAGCTCTTCTATATTTGAAAACACGCCATTCCCAGGTGTTCGTGATGGTCCTAAACCTAATACTTCAGAAAGTCCAGTTTCATCAATCGTTGGTGACATATCACGATGAGCTAGTAGCGCTTTAATTTCAGATCCAAACAATAATCTCCCGTTTTGTACGGAATAAAATAACGGCTTTACACCCAAACGATCTCGAGCAAGGATTAAGCTTTGATCGTGTTCACTCCAAATCGAAAAAGCAAATATTCCGTTTAATTTTTCTAAACAATGAAAACCCCACTCTATATAAGAAGTTAAGAGTACTTCTGTATCAGAATGTCCCTTAAACGTATAGCCTCGTTGCAGAAGTTCTTTTCGTAGATCTTCTGTGTTATAAAGTTCTCCGTTATAGCAAATTGTATATGAGCGATTCCCTTTCTTTCTAGTCATTGGCTGAATGCCACCTTCTGGGTCAACTACGATTAGACGAGTATGTCCTAATGCCGCATGATGAGAGTTCCAAATATTAATATCATCTGGGCCTCGACGGGATAACGTTTTTGCCATCTTTTCTACTTCCGTCTGTTCCTTCATCATATTATGTTTCCAGTCAATCCAACCTGTAATACCACACATCTATATCAACCCTCTTTCGGGAGAATTTTATTTAATTAGGCAACCAGCCTATATCCCATCGTATTCACGGTTATCATAGATTGTGACTTTGGTAATCCTTTGTAACCCCTTACACCTCAACCTTTTTTCCATAACATCATGAAAAAGAGCAATTGTTCAGTTTTATACTAGACCACTTATGAAAAATAGCCTTCGAATAGAAACTCTTTTTCATGATTATGCATAAAGTGAGTAATTTATCATCATAATGAAAACGTAAATTAGAAAAATCTGGTTTGCCTATTAGTGGGGAAGCATTGAAAAGGAGTGGTTAGAAGTGAATGCCCAACGTGCTCAAGAAATCGTAGAATCAATGAAAGATGTTCAAGTAGTTTTTAATGGTATACCTGTCATGATCCAACATGTAGACCGTGATAACGAAACGGCTCGTGTATATGAAAAAAGCCAACCTGAAAATGAAATGACGGTTCCAGTTCAACAACTACTAGAACAATAATAAAAGACTGACTCCAGATCAAGAGATCAGCATCCTATGCGATATATAGTTGACCCTTCAATGGGCAACTATATATCGATTTGTGGAGCTTTATCACTTATGAGTCAGTCTTTTGTTAAATTTTCTCGTTCACAAATGTAAGATAATAAACGGTCACAGCTCTGATTTACAAGTTCGTAAACTTCTTCAAAGTTCCCAGTAAAATATGGATCAGGTACATCGACTACATCACTGTCTGGAAGAAAGTCGAGGAGCCTTGCAACTTTTCCTGTTCGCTCAAACTTTGCCATCGCGTTCAAATTACCTAAGTTTTCAGCATCCATTGCAATAATATAATGAAAGTCTTGAAGGTCAGAAGTTTTTACCTTTCGTGCCTTCATTCCGCTATAATCAATTTTCTGCTGATCTAAAATGGCTCTCGTCCCTTGATGTGGAGGCTTTCCAATATGCCAATCTCCAGTTCCTGCTGAATCAATTTCAAATACATTACTAAGATTAGCTTCTTCGACTTTTTTTCGAAAAACAGCCTCTGCCATTGGCGACCGACAGATGTTGCCTAAACACACGAATAATACTTTTACCATTGCTCTCTTCCTTTCTAGGTCACACTACACAACGTAAATGTTAGCGCAATTCACTATGAGAAGCAACGCCTTATTCATGTAGTAACGGACTTAATCTTGAAACATAAAAAGGTTAAGCCAATCAAATCAGCAAGTACTTCAGCCTCGATAAATGGAGCGAGGAACTTATAGTATTCTCATTTCTCAATTTTTTTTAAATAAAGATTTCTTTATGACTCATCTTTACTTTTGCTAACACCGCCTCTATATCGGGGTAGTCTTTACCAATGCAATAACGCTCTACATTACATAGGGTATCTTCCTCACCCCGAAAAATCTGAATAATTTCTTCTGTCCCTATTTTTTTTATTTGAAACATTCCGTCAACATAGACAGCATCATTATTTTCAAATTTTTCATAGATGACGTGAAAATTTGGCTTTGTTTCCCCGACAAAAAATTCTTTAGTCTCGACTAAATCATGAACGCGCACGTTCCTTCACTTCCTATTCTAAAAAATTTAAAGGTCCTACTACTAAAGCTTGTTTGTAAACTCAACGAAATTATCCCGCATTAACTGGCAGTAATACACCCTCTTCAAGACTTCGAGAAAGAAGGATAAGTGGGGATACACTGCCTCCAACAACTAAATGCGCCACGTCTTGTGGCAACTTCTGTGTGACCACTTCGTGTGGGCTCAACTAACCGTCAGTGGAGGAGCAAAACCCTCACTGATGGAAGTTTCACTTTATAATATTTGCAACTTTCGGTTCATTAACGAGCTAAAAACTATTTTAGGAAAGCTGATCGAAATTTATACATAAAAGTGACATTTTACTTGTACGTTTTCACATTAATAATTTCGTCCAACTTTAAATAACATTTTTCTCCAAATCGATCGATAATGTGTAACTTCCTTTCCACCTCATTAAAATGATGAACAGTACCAACCATACAATGATAGTCATAGTTTTCGTAATACGTAAAAATAAGTGCCTCATTATTTTCCATTCCTTCACAAATCTGTTCATTCATTTCTAGCAATTGTTGTTCATCAAGCTCTGGTTTTGTCTGATAAGTAAGTTCTTTTTTTAACTCATGGAGCAAACTAACATGCTCTGGAAGCATCATCGCTGTCCATTTTATATTTCCACGATCTTTAATCATTTTTTATCCTCCTATGCTTTGTGACCACCAAGAAGTGTACAACGATATTTAGCAGTACCTGCTTTCGTATAAGAAACAGCACGTAATAAGGCATCTGATCCATATTTGTTACGAATCGCATCCATCGCATAACCTAATTCCTTTTTGCGAGGCTTATCAGGATCTAATAAACTAAGTTGAACTTGAACATCGTCACAAACATTGGATAACGCAATCGTAATTTGTCGCACCGTTTCTCCCCGATAATGCTTCTTCATTAAATGTAGACAGGCCTCATAAATATCCATCGTTAAATTGGTCGGTTCGTCAAGACTAATCGAACGGTGAAATCCGCCTCCATACTCTTCCTTACTGTAACCGAGCCCTAAACTTACTGTTCGTCCTGCCTTACTTCTATTTCGAGCTCGCCGCGTTACTTCCTCACACATCTCTAAAATCACACACTCAATTTCTTCTTTTTCCTTATAATCACGGAGTAAAATTTGGCCTTTTGCAAAACTAATTTGCCCTTGCATAATCGGGGCACCAAGTTCTGATAAATCAATTCCCCAAGCATGGTAATACATTTGGTTGCCCATGACACCAAATGCTTTCTCAAGCCGTGAAACATCATATTGAGCAAGTTGTCCTACCGTCCGTATCCCGAGCCGATTTAACCGTTTTTCCATTCTTGAACCAATACCCCACATCTCTCGTAACGGTAGTGGCCACAATTCCTTCTTCAAATCTTCAAAATCCCACTGGGCTACTCCTGACTTTTTTGCCTCAATATCAAGACAAAGCTTAGACATGAGCATATTCGGTCCAATGCCTATTGCACACGTTAAACCAAAATCTCTCAGCATGTCTTCACGGATTCGTTCTGCTAATTGCTGAGCTGTTCCCCAAAGCCGTTCGGTGCCATCTACTTGAAGAAAGCTTTCATCGACACTATAAACATGAATTGCTTCAAAAGGGACATAACGAGTGAAAAACTTCGTCAATTCAACCGAAGTGTCTAAATACATCGCCATTCGTGCATTGACAAGTTGAATCCGTGGATCATCAGGAATTTCAAATAAACGACTTCCTGTTTTAATTCCAAAATCCTTTTTTAGTTTTGGAGTGGCAGCTAACACTACACTACCAGACCTATTTGTGTCAGCAACGACAGCTAAATAACATTCTAATGGATCAAGTCCAAGGGCTAATGCCGAGCAACTCGCATAAAAGCTTTTCATATCAACACAGAGAATGCTCCGCTTTTCAAGCGTTTCATATAATTGTTGCGGCACCACGTGAATTCCCTCCTCGAAAAGGAACTTATGTTCGTATTGTATTCTTTATTATAACCGAATATACGTTCGTTTATCAATTAGAAAAACTTTACATATCCGTATACTTAAAATCTCTTACTTAGTTTATGGTCATTTGCTTATTAGTTACTGGCGTTTATCTCCACAACCTTTGGCAGCCTGTTAAACAAAAAAGAGACAAGACGATTTCTTTAAAATAATCGAAAACCAATTGGGTAATGCTAAACATGGGGTGAACTAAACATGGAACACTATCATGCAGCCAGCTTAAATGACCAACAATTACAAAAGTTAAAAAGGCTTGAACAAGAATTAAATGTTGTATTGATTGCCTACGTTGACGATGTAGACGACCAACCTGGTGGCAAACATACGATCGTAACGGGATAACTGCAAAAAGGAGCGCTGATTGCCTTCAGTGCTCTTATTGCTGTTAAAATTAGAAACAGCATAAATAACCTTTAAAGTTGCATTTCAGTAAAAATAAAGGGAAAATTAACAAAAAGAAAAATACATAGGAGAACTTAGGCAAATGAAATATTTTCAACCTGATTTTGAGTTAAAACATTTTACAGAGATTTCATCAGAATGGCTAAAAAAGAATAATATTAAAACGATTTTATCCGACTTAGATAGTACACTAGCTATTCATCATCAACCAGGAGGAGAAGATGTAGAGAACTGGGTCAACATGTTAAAAGAAAGTGGAGTCGACCTTGCCATCATCTCAAATAATAGTCAAGGGCGAGTTGACCGCTTTTCTGAACCTCTAGGAATACATGGGTTAGGACGCAGTGGGAAGCCCGGTATAAGGAAGATTGAACAGTATATGCAGAAAATAGGAGCAAAGAAAGAAACAAGCTTATTTCTTGGCGATCAACTTTTTACAGATGTTTGGTGTGGTAAACGTCTTAAGATGAGGACCGTGCTTGTTCACCCAGTCGGCGAAGAACATGAGCCGTGGAATATTAGGTTAAAGCGAGTATTCGAAAGGCTTATTCGTAGAAGATGGTAAAGGCGAAGGTAGAAACTGTTGCGGTTTCTACCTTTTCAGTTTATGGGGGTATATTTTGTTTCACTTTGAAAACTCTACTAAAATAAAGAAGACATTTAATTAAGGAGTAGTAATAATGATTGATCGTCAATTCCTGAAAAAGAAGATCGAAAAAATTACAGCAAGCTATGTGCAAGATCCTGATGTTTGTTTAACCGTCGAACAAGTCGACACGCTCATAGATAAGTTTAATAAACAGAGATTAGAAAATCCCAATGAAGACATTCATCATATTCTTCACGATGTCATATACGATTATTTAACCGTTAATTACTTTTGATAAAACTTTTTTCCACCCAACTTCTCAACAAGACGAGGAAACAACTGATAAACAGTTGATCCCACATTCATCCACCATGGTAAGTTTAACTCTCGCTTCGGTTTAATAATAAGTTCGACAATCCGATTTGCCACATCTTCTGGTGATAACATCATCTTTTCAACATTCTTTTTGTAGGTACCACTTTTATCTGCTTGGTCAAAAAAAGCTGTTCGAATAGGTCCTGGGTTAATTAGACTTACATGAATATTTGTCTCGTGCAATTCCATTCGAAGTGCATTCGTAAACCCTCGTACGGCATGCTTCGTTGCTGAATAGACACTTGATTTTGGAGTTGCAATTTTACCCGCTTGCGAACCAATATTCAAAATATGCCCTTCATTCGTTTCTAGTAGGTATGGAAGAACGGCTTTCGTGCACGCCATTAGTCCTAAAACATTGACATGAAACATCTCTTCGATCTGATGAAAATCCGCTTCATGAAATGCATCAAAATAACCGACTCCAGCGTTATTAATAAGGACATCTATATTTTCATGATTTGAAATGACTTGTTCGATTGTCTTTTGCACACATTCAAATGAAGTCACATCTAATGAATAATAATAAGCTTGAACTGAAAATTTTTGGTTAATTTCTATGGAAATCGCTTCGAGCTTATCTACCGACCTCGCAAGTAAAATTGGTGTTGCTCCCATTTCAGCAACGATATAGGCTATTTCTTTACCTATACCACTAGAAGCACCTGTTATAACAATTTTTTTATTTAATAAGAGCTTCGTTGTCATCTTCTCACTCCTAATATTTTGTGTACATATTCGAAATTTTAAAAAAACAATCATCCACACCTTGACGAAAATGAAAGATCGACTTATAATAGTCTCCAAAGTATAATGAGCGTTGATAGGATTAGTAAACAGTATCATGTGTCCAGAGAGCAGTACCCACCGGCTGAAAGGTCTGCCACCACTGAAACTGTTGAACCTACCCTTGAGCTGTCAGGCAAACCTGACCGTCGCCGGCGTTAACGGTCCAAGAGGGCTGGCTTATTAGCTTGCCAACAAAGGTGGCACCGCGGATTTAACTCTTCCGTCCTTTTTATAGGACTTGAAGAGTTTTTTATTTTTTCTATGATCTATTTTATCACTTAAAGCTGACTCTACAAATAAAAAGAGGGATAACGATGACGAGACAACGAATTGTCGTAAAAATCGGTAGTAGTTCATTAACAAATACAAACGGTGGACTATCCATTGAAAAAATTTATGAACATACTGCTGCAATCACAAACCTAAAACAACAAGGACATGATGTGATCCTCATATCTTCTGGTGCAGTTGCTGCTGGATTTACACATCTCGGCTACCCAACGCGTCCCGTCACCATTGCTGGTAAGCAAGCAGCTGCCGCTGTAGGGCAAGGTCTCCTGATGCAAGCATACACAGAAGAATTTCGAAAACATCAAATGGTCACAGCTCAAATGCTACTAACTAGACATAATTTTTCTAACCAAGAACAGTACAATAATGCATATTCTACTTTAACAGAACTTTTAAAACGTGACGTCATCCCGATTATTAATGAAAATGACTCGATTTCTCTTGAAGAATTAACTTTCGGAGATAACGACATGCTTTCAGCTTTAGTCAGTGGACTTGTTCATGCGAACACATTAATTATCCTTACCGATATAAATGGTTTATACGATGACAATCCAAAAACGAATCCGAATGCAAAGAAATTCTCATTTTTACCCGAAATTACAGAAGAACTCATAGCTGCTGCGGGTGGTGCTGGTTCAAAAGTTGGTACGGGGGGAATGCGTTCGAAAATTGAAGCTGCTAAAACTGCCCTTTCTGTCGGTGTTAAAGTATTTATCGGAACTGGAACTGGCCCTGAAAAACTTGTCGACATTATTGCTGGTAAAGGTGATGGTACGTACGTTGGCTACAGTGATCATCACACGATGAAAAATAAAAAACAATGGATCGGAATTCATTCTGAGATTGCTGGAAAAATTACGATTGACCCTGGTGCGGAAAAAGCAGTCATACACAATGGTAAAAGTCTCCTCCCAGCTGGCATCACGGCCGTTGAAGGACACTTCTCAACTGGTGATGTGATTGAAGTTATCAATGCAAATGGTGAGTTAATCGGAAAAGGCCAAGTCAATTACTCATCAAATGAACTAGAACAAATTAAAGGACTATCAAGCGAAACAGCCAAAAAACAGACCAACAAAGAACGTTCTGAAGTTATACACCGAAATTTATGGGTAACGATAAAGGAGAAGATGATCAAATGAGTGAACTCATTCAAAAAGCAAAAAAAGCAAAAGAAATTACAGCAGAACTAGCAGTCTTATCAACAGAACAGAAAAACGAAGCTCTACTGCTAATTGCAGGACAACTAATTGAAGAAACTGACTTTATCTTAACAGAAAATGAAAAAGATGTGATTGCTGGTAGAGACAATGGCCTGACAGAATCGCTTATTGACCGACTAAAACTAACGAGTGAACGAATATTAGATATGGCTGATGGCTTAAAACAAGTTGTTGAACTAGCAGATCCTATCGATGAAGTTCTCGAAGCGTGGGAGCGCCCAAATGGACTTCAAATCAAAAAAGTAAGAGTTCCACTCGGTGTAATTGGAATGATTTATGAAGCAAGACCAAACGTAACAGTAGACGCATCTGGATTATGTTTAAAAGCAGGTAATGCTGTAATTCTACGTGGAAGTTCCACAGCTATTCATTCCAATAAAGCAATCGTTCAAGTAATTCACCATGCCCTTGAAAAAAGCCAATTACCGATTGAAACCGTCCAGCTTCTAGAAGACACCAGTCGCCAAACCGCTTCGGAAATGTTCAAACTTAATGAATATCTTGACGTTCTTATTCCACGTGGTGGAGCGAGTCTTATTCAATCGGTTGTCAAAAATGCTTCCGTTCCAGTTCTCGAGACAGGAGTTGGAAACTGCCATATTTATATTGATAAAGATGCCAATCAGGAGATGGCCATTTCAATTGCTGTTAATGCGAAAACACAACGTCCATCTGTATGTAACGCAGCTGAAACAATTCTCGTCCACAAAGATTGGGCAACAGATCATTTACAAGACCTGCTTGCTCAATTAAAAGCTAAAAAAGTCGAAATCCGCGCGAATGAAACAGCATGCCAAATCGACAATAGTTTGATAGCCGCAACTGAAGAAGACTGGGGAACGGAATACCTTGATTTAACAGTAGCACTTAAGATCGTAGAAAATGTTGATGAAGCAATTCGCCATATCCAAACTTACGGTACGAAACATTCAGAAGCGATTATTTCAGAGGATGCCGTAAGTGTTAGCAAATTTTTGAACTATATAGATGCAGCAGCTGTTTATCATAATGCGTCTACTCGTTTCACGGACGGTTTTGAATTTGGTTTTGGTGCAGAAATTGGAATAAGTACACAAAAACTTCATGCTCGTGGTCCAATGGGACTCCCTGCATTAACCTCAACGAAATATGTCGTTCGCGGCACAGGACAAATAAAATAAAGGCTGGTGCAATTATGTTAGAAAATAAAAAAGTAACTTTTGTAGGAGCGGGCTCAATGGCTGAAGCGATTTTTGCTGGCCTTATTAAAAAAGACTTATTAAGACCTGAGCAAATTATTGCAACAAACAAACAAGATATTAAGCGGTTAGAAGATTTACAAAATATGTACAGCATTCACACAACTACAAGTAAAGAGGAAGCTGTTTCAGAGGCAGATATCGTTATACTGGCAATGAAGCCGTCGACCGTCGTTGATGGAATCGAGTCTATTAAACCTTACATTCATAAAAAACAAATTTTTATTTCGATTTTAGCTGGAGTAACAACCAGTTACCTTGAGGAATTACTAGGTATTAAAGCCCCTGTTATTCGGTCGATGCCAAATACGTCAGCCAAAGTAGGTGAATCAGCTACAGCTCTATCCGCTGGAATCTTCGCATCGGAAAAAGATACAGATATTTCAGCCCAACTATTTAAAGCAATCGGAACAGTTCACATCATTCCGGAAGACAAACAAGATGCGTTTACAGGTGTCGCTGGAAGTGGCCCTGCATATATTTATTATTTTGTTGAAGCTATGGAAAACGCAGCAAAGGATCTTGGATTAGACGATGAAGAAGCAAAAGAAGTAATCATTCAAACATTAAAAGGTTCATTAAAACGTCTAGAGTCTACTTCTAAGACATCTGCACAGCTTTATAAAGAAGTCATGAGTCCTAATGGTGCAACCGAAGCCGCATTAGGTGTGCTCGCCTCCTATCAATTCCAAGAAGCAGTCACGGCTTGTGTTAAACGCTCATCAACAAGAGCAAAAGAATTGGGACAAATTTTTATAGAAACAAAATAATAAAGTGAAACTTCAATCACTGAAGGTTTACCTCTTCCCCCACACGATGTGGATCTCACAGACGTTGCCACAGAACGTGGCAACGTCTGTGCTCATTTAGTTGTTACTAGCAGTTTATCTCCCACTTATCCTTCTTTAATTCCTCGAAGTATTGAAGTAGGGGTATTATTGCCAGTAGATACAGGATAAAAAAATCGCCTTCAACATCTTTCGTAAAGATATTGAAGGCGATTTTAGATTCAACTTTTCTTTTTACAAATGTAAATCAACTGGCTACTATTATTGGATATAGGTGCTTTATCCCAATTCCCATATTGTAGGACAATCGTAAATCCACGATGTTGTAATAGACGTTCCATCTCTTGCGGAAACACATAGCGTAATTGAATTTGTGTCAGACCTTCTTTTTCCGCACTTCTTCTAATTGTCTTATACGTTTGGATTTGTTTAACATCATCATAGTGACTTACTGTATAAACATTTACCTTCTCACCAGACGGTATATAATAAGATCGCCAGTACTCCTCTTTCTCAGGTTGCATAAGCTCTTCTCTAGAAGGAAATCTCGTACCAAACAAAAAAATACCATTTCCCTCCAAATGTTGATGAACCGAGTCGAGTAGCTCGTCTTGAGCTTCATTCGTTAAAAAGTGTTGAAAAGAATTTCCTACCATGAAGATAAATGAGCTTTGTAGACCTAAATCTAACTTGGTACAATCTTGCAATACCCAGCTTAATTCTAGTTCCCTTTCCTTCGCTTTCGATAGCTTTAGTTAACATTTTTTTATGAAAATCAACTCCTACAGTTTCAATTCCTTCTTCAGCTAACCGAATGGCAATTCTCCCCGTACCACAAGCTAGCTCAACAACAGGACCTTCAACTTGTTTTGCAAACTCTCTAATGAGTGGCAAATCTAATAAAAAAGTATCGTTTTCAAAATCGTACAACTCAGGATTATCATATTCCTCAAAATTATCACTTACATTCATAATTAATACCCTCTCATTTCTACCTATGATATCATGACCTTCATATTGATATAAGAAAAGTACCTACTAAAATTTCATAGTTTCAGTCCCTTTCCTCTACTATCCATTCTGCTGCCGCTAACCCTGAAAGAATAGCACCTTCGACTGCTCCCCGTTTAAAAATATCTCCAGCAAAAACAATAGGTCCAGGTAAAGTTGAAGCCACAAATTCTTCTGGATGGAGTTTATCTGGTTTTGAATAACGCCAACGCTTTAACTGTTTATCTAAAATGTTTCCTTCACCAAGTAAAGGACGAGCCGCTTTAATTAGTGTTTCTATAATAACATGATCATCTTGATCATAATGTTCACGTGACCAATATTCATTTCCGTGGATCGTAACGACCGTTGTATCCGAAATGCCTTTTTGTTGATTATCACCAAGGAATGAAATAATTCCCTCTTTGATTTGTATTCCTCCTGGTTTTGGTATATTCGTTGGTGCATCTAAAGCAACTATCGCACACAAACAAGGAAAATAACTTGTCTCTTCTAGTTCTTTCATTACACTTGCCTCTACTAGAATTTCTCCACCATGAAGTAGCTCTATCGATTGCGCGGTAGGTGATGTTAACATTAATCGGTTTGCTGTAAAGGTTAGCTCCTGTGATTTTCCGTCTACACGGACCTTTATGGCCCACTTATCTTCTACCCACTGCACCGTCTCTACTATATGTTTAAGCTGAATATTCAAGCCGTTTGCTATTCCCTGCGTTAATGCATTCATACCTCCCTTGCCTGCATAACGAGGATATCCATCCTGATGTAATGAGAGACTCTCTATTTCCATTACATTTTTCATTTGATGAAAACCTTTCGTCCACGTATGGATAAGACCATCTTGTTCCCATTGCTTTACAAGATGTTTCATTTTCTCACTTCGTGCCGTGAAAAATTGAGCGCCATGATCACTCCTACCTCCATTCATACGTCTCGTTGCCATTCGCCCACCAACACTATTCCCTTTTTCTAAAACGAGATAGTTTACATTTTGCTCCTCAAACTTCTTTGCTGCTATAATACCAGCTAACCCTGCTCCGACGATAATTACCGAGTAATGCTTCATGTCCTTCTTCCTCCATATCAATCCTTTTCCCTCATTGTAGCAAATCGATCTTGTTTCAGGCATGGCAAAGTGTTGAACGGAAGGTTGGTGACTTTCCCTATTCATAAAAATCTAGTAAAATAAGTAGTGTTGTATTGATATTAGAAGTTTTTGGAGGAGAAAAATGGCGTCACAGCAAACAAAGGAGAAAAAAATACCGAATCGCATTTCGGAGTATTGTGCAAAAATCGTTGATCATAAAGCTTTTACAACTACGATCATTACGTTCATTATCATTAACGCCATTGTGGTTGGAATTGAAACGTATCCATCTGTTTATCAAACTTATACAAGCTGGTTTTATTACGCAGACATCACTCTATTATGGATCTTTACGATTGAAATAGCTTTACGGATGATTGCAGCGCGTCCCACCTACTCTTTTTTTAAAAACAGTTGGAACTGGTTTGACTTCCTAATTGTTGCTGCAGGTCATATCTTTGTCGGTGGACATTTCATTACCGTCTTACGTATATTACGTGTTCTTCGTGTTCTTAGAGCGATTTCTGTCATTCCTTCATTACGAAGACTGGTCGATGCGTTATTATTAACTATCCCAGCACTTGGAAATATTATGATTCTAATGAGCATTATTTTCTATATCTTTGCCGTTATTGGAACGATGTTGTTTGCGGGTGTTGCACCTGAGTATTTTGGAAATCTGCAATTGTCCTTATTAACGCTATTCCAAGTCGTCACACTTGAATCATGGGCAAGTGGTGTAATGCGGCCAATATTCGCAGAAGTCCCATGGTCGTGGATATATTTTGTCCTCTTTATTCTCGTTGGTACATTTATCGTGTTTAACTTATTTATTGGTGTTATCGTAAGTAATGTTGAGAAAGCGAATCAAGATGAAAACGAAAGTGACGAGGTTGACACGAAACATGAAGTCCGTGAACTTCGAAAAGAAATTGCTGAGTTGAAAAAGATGATGATCAAAATGAACAAGAGCTGAGGCATTTCTCAGCTCTTGTCTTTATTTAATTTCTATTTTATTTGACACCAGTTCGCCTTCGACCAGTCAAATTCAACCTCTATAATAAAGAAAACAGGTAATAAATTTCTATAACAGTAACCATACTATAACTATATAAGTGACATGGTAGGAGAGTTAAACGATGGTAATACTATGGACATTCATAATCTTAACCATACTGTTAATTACTTCAGTATTCATATTGAAAAGAAAAATGAACGGGTTAAGCATTATCGGATGCTATCTATCATCAAATATTTTCATTGAATTATCAGGTGTTATTATCAATATTAATTTAAAACTAACACAAAGCCCTGATGAAGCAATGAGTTTATGGACACAAAAAATAGCTTCTATTGGAGCTAAACCGCTATTAGTTATTTGGGCGATTTTTATTTTCTATTCTGATTTAAAACTATTCATCAAAGCTACCATTATTACATTTTTTATATTTAGTTTAGTTTCTTTTGAATTACTATTTATTAAATTGGGCTTTTTAGAATTCGTTAAATGGAACACATTTTACGAATTCTTACGCTATCTAGGAATTTTTATATTGACTGCATTATACGTAAAAATTCTTGGAAATTTAATTAAAAAAGAGCTGAATGCCTAATGTTGCTTTACCCACCAGAAAAATTTGATGAAAATGAAATATTCGTCATTATTTTATTAGTGTTTGTCTGGATTTTACTATTTGTTATTCCTAGACACCTTAGTGCACTTGAAATTTTTTTAATATGGACTCTGAACGTATATTTTGTATTTACTGCAGATATGTCGCTTGCAGTTCCCCCAGCCGAATTATATGAGACTATGGACCTTCCAGAACATGAAATCTTTGACTTTTTAATCTTTTTCTTCGGATATTTTCCCTTTGCCTATTTTGCGATAAATTACTTTAAGCCTAGAGCTTTTTCCGTCAAACAAACAGTTCTATTCATTATAGTTTGTGCCTTATTAACAACAATGTTAGAATGGATTGCATTAAAATTAAATGTGTTTACGTTTACTGGTTGGAAAATTTATTTGTCATTTTTCGTATACATTATTGTTTATAGCTTAAACGTGCTCCTCTTCCTGTATATCAAAAGGAATCTTTCCCAAAAATCGCTTTCGATATTTAGGGTCTTATAAAGTGAAACTTTATTCAGTGGGGGTTATCCTTCATCCCCCACTGAATATTAGTTGAACCAATCGGGTTGTTACTGAGGGCCACAGGATGTGGGTCGCACAGACGTTGCCATAGGACGTGGCGACCTTAGTCTGTGTTCAATCATCTCCCACTTATCCTTTATTGATTCCTCAAAGTCTTGAAGTGGGAGTCTTAGCGCCAGTTAAACGGGATAAAAAAGATTGTTAATGTTGATTGGTGATTTTTGGCTCATTATTGAAAATTCAACCTTTCAGTTTACTGAAGGCGTGTGTCAAAATCAACGGTTATCACAATGATCTTAAACATAGTCATAATATAAAAAGATACACCACAATTGATATTAGTGATGCATCCATTCTTATATAATGTGAAACATTATAACTTTACATAGCATTAAGTTGTTTTTTTATTCACCTTATTCAATCGATTCGTCAGCTGCTCCAAAAAACTCATCATACAGTGCACGAACCGCTTTTTCTTCGTCTTCTTGATGAACTCCAAACACTAAACTTACCTCAGATGAACCTTGGTTAATCATCTCAATGTTGACGTTCGCATTTGCGAGTGCAAGTGTTGCACGTGCGGAAAGACCAATGGTATTATGCATGCCTTCACCCACGATCATAATCATCGAAAAGTCGCGTTCTACATACACATCATCAACATCTAATTCTTCTTTAATTCGTGAAATAATACGCTGTTCTTTTTCACCATCTAATTGACATTGTTTTAGAATAACCGATGTATCGTCGATACCTGATGGGATATGTTCGTACGAAATGCCTTCTTCTTCAATAATTTGAAGCAACCTGCGTCCAAAACCTATTTCACGATGCATTAAGTATTTACGAACATACAATGTACAAAAACCTGAATCACTAGCAATTCCAATCACTGGATTTCTTACACAAGCACGCTCAGCCATAATCATTGTTCCACGTGCTTCTGGATTATTTGTATTTTTAATACAAACTGGAATAGACTGGCGGAACGCTGGCATTAGGGCCTCATCATGAAATACAGAAAATCCAGCATACGATAATTCACGCATTTCACGATACGTCATTTTTTTAATATTAACAGGGTTTTCTACAATTTTAGGGTTGGCGGCAAATACAGAATCAACATCTGTAAAATTCTCATATAAATCAGCTTTAACTCCAGCCGCTAAAATGGACCCTGTTATATCTGATCCACCACGAGGAAACGTAACTAACGTGCCTTCTTTAGAGTACCCGAAAAATCCAGGAAATACGATAACACCTGAACGCTCCCTTAATTGAAATAAATGATCGTAGCTTTCTGGAAGTACTTGAGCATTTCCAGGTTCGTCACTTACTAATAATCCCGCTTCATTCGGGTTGACATATTGAGCTTCTATTCCGATACTTTGAAAATAAACTGCTATTAATTTTGCATTATTGTCTTCCCCGCTCGCTTTCATTTGATCGATAAATTTTCCTTCATGGCTAGAATCAAATGCAACCCTTTGTTGTAAATCTGCTTTAATAGTTTCAATAATATCTCTAGATAAATTAAGATCCAATGCGATTTCTTCATAACGGCCAACGACTGCGCGAAGAGCATTGTCAACGTCTCTTTTTTCTAGCACAGCTTCGGCTAATTGGATAAGTAAATCCGTAACCTTTGTATCTGTTGCTTCTCTCTTACCTGGTGCTGAAACGACAACAAACTTTCTTTCCTCGTTCTCACCAATAATCGCTGCCACTTTACGAATTTGCTCTGCGTTCGCCACTGATGTCCCACCGAATTTCGCTACTCTCATCTTGTTTCTCCAACTCCTATAAAGTTTTTTTCTGTTCCCTTAATATTTCAATAATTCATAATTTATCATAGCCACCTGTCGTTTGCAAAGTTGAATAAAATGGATATGGTAGGCTGTGTAAGGATATATCACCAACTGGCCTAGTCAACCTACACATCCTCCTCATTCACGCTAATCGATAGAAAACCCTCCCATATTGAAGGATTTTAATGCGACAGTAATACTTTACAGAAATAAAGAGCTAAAATTAACAACAATATTCGCTATTTTTTGTCATAATTCCTGCTAACTGCGAACGTATTCATGAAAAATTCAAAATTTTATTTGGCTAAATAAAGAATACTGCCACCTTTTATAAAAAAAAAAGGAAAATAGATCCAATGTACTGTTTTCTTTTGAAAATATGTATGTTAGTTTTATAGTACAACTAAAGAAAACGGGAGCTCCAAGCAAAGGGCTGAGAGGACAACTGATACTGTTGTCGACCGTGAACCTGATCTAGGTAATGCTAGCGGAGGGATTTTGTAGAATACGTATGTCCATCCGACCGCTTTCTAGCGGTCTTTTTATTTGTACTGTTTAATGATACCCTTTATAAATGAGCGTTCATTTGTAAAGTAAGTAATATTTTCATGCAAAAAAACAGACATATACTATTCTGTACATATATTTAAAGTCCCCTCCTCCAGGATCGGTTCGAGCAACAAGAACTCAATCAAATTTTAGGAGGATTTTTTTATGTCAATTCTTAACTCATTCCCAAACAGTAAGAAAGTTTATGTGAACGAAAAAAACAAAAATGTATCAGTTCCATTTCGTGAAATAGAACTAAGCCCCACTTCGTTTAACGGTGAAGAAATTGCGAATGAACCATTTAGAGTTTATGACACGACTGGACCTTACACAGATACATCCTACAAAGCAGATGTGAGGAAAGGTTTACCAGAACTCCGGAAACCATGGATTTTGGAGCGTGATGATGTCGAATGTTATGTCGGCCGAAATGTGAAACCCGAAGATAATGGATTTATCGATTTAGAAAAAACAAAAGCCGTAAAAATATTTGATACGACAAATCGAAAACCACTTCGAGCCAAACAAGGGAAAAATGTAACGCAGTTGCATTATGCCAAACAGGGGATCATTACTCCAGAGATGGAGTTTATTGCGATACGTGAGGGATTAGAGCCTGATTTTGTACGTTCTGAAGTGGCAAGTGGAAGAGCAATCATTCCATCAAACATCAATCATCCAGAAAGTGAACCAATGATTATCGGCCGAAATTTCCATGTGAAAATTAATGCAAACATTGGAAACTCTGCGGTCAGTTCTTCCATTGAAGAAGAAGTTGAAAAAATGACGTGGGCGATCCGCTGGGGTGCTGATACAATCATGGACTTATCAACTGGTAAACATATTCATACTACGAGAGAATGGATCATACGAAATAGCCCTGTTCCAGTTGGTACGGTACCCATTTATCAAGCACTCGAAAAAGTAAATGGAGTCGCAGAAGACTTAACGTGGGAAGTTTACCGCGATACATTAATCGAACAAGCCGAACAAGGGGTTGATTACTTTACGATTCATGCAGGAGTGTTATTACGTTATGTGCCGATAACCGCGAATCGCTTAACAGGAATCGTCTCAAGAGGTGGATCGATTATGGCTGCTTGGTGTCTTGCTCACCATCAAGAAAACTTCTTATACACACACTTTGAAGAGATCTGTGAAATTATGAAAACATACGATATCGCCTTTTCTCTAGGGGATGGTTTACGTCCAGGTTCCATTGCGGATGCAAATGATGAGTCTCAATTTGCTGAGTTAGAAACGCTAGGAGAGTTAACGAAAATTGCTTGGGAGCATGACGTTCAAGTAATGGTAGAAGGACCAGGACATGTACCGATGCATAAAATTAAAGAAAATATGGATAAGCAACTTCAAATTTGTAATGAAGCACCATTTTATACACTTGGCCCATTAACAACTGATATTGCCCCAGGTTATGACCACATTACGTCAGCGATTGGTGCTGCGATGATCGCTTCTTATGGAACCGCAATGCTTTGCTATGTTACACCAAAAGAACATTTAGGCCTACCAAATAAAGACGATGTCCGAGAAGGCGTCGTTACTTATAAGCTCGCCGCTCACGCTGCTGATTTGGCTAAAGGCCACCCTAACGCTCAAAAGCGTGATGATGCCCTTTCAAAGGCACGTTTTGAGTTCCGTTGGCGTGATCAATTTAACTTATCACTTGATCCTGAAAAAGCGATGAGCTTCCATGATGAAACCTTACCAGCAGAAGGTGCGAAAACAGCTCACTTTTGTTCAATGTGCGGGCCTAAATTTTGCAGCATGAAAATTTCTCACGACCTCCGTCAAACCGCAAAGGAAAAAGGAATCGATGAACAGACACTATTAAAAGAAGAAATGGACAAAAAATCAGAAGAATTTAAAGAGCAAGGAAGTAAAATTTATACAAAACTGTAATTCATAATGAGATTAAAGGGGCTGAGGATGGTACTAGGTACTATCCTTCGGCCCCCTCTCTAATTTCCAACTCCATCCCTACTATGAGAATACTAAATTAATTAGCTATAACTCTCCTTTGTTTGGCTCCCCTTTCTTCCTTTTACTGAAATTCTATGTATCTATCGGATCCTTTATTAGCTCATATTTCCTTTTACTGGAACAACCTGTGTTTATTTCTCTATTTTCGCCTTATTTTTCTTTTACTAGAACTTTTTGTACCTAAAATCTTCTTTCCTACCAACAAGCTTTACTAGAATTATAAAGTGAAACTTCCATCAGTGAGGGCCCACACGAGGTGGGTCACACAGACGTTGCCACAGGACGTGGCGAACTTAGTCTGTGTTCCTACTTGTTACTGGCAGTTTATCCCCCACTTATCCTTCTTCGATTCCTCTAAGTCTTGAAGTGGGGGTTTTACTGCCAGTTGATGCGGGGAAAACTAACCAAAAAACCCCCAACTTTCAAATAGAAAAGTTGAAGGTTCAATCTACATAACTTTATTGCCACTCACCATCCTGGTCCCACTGCCCTGCTTGCAGCCCTATACCTTCTAATAATTGTGTAATTAATGATCTCGATTCACCGACTAGTGAATCTTCGGTACAGGTAGAGTCAGGGTTATAACCCATATCTAGGGCTTGCTGGAGTGTTACTTCCTCTAAAAAGTTGGTTACTTCAGCATCATTAAAACAAGGTGGTGATACGTAAACATTCAATGAATGGTCAATAATCATTCTCGCATTAGCTGGAGCAACTTCTGTTGTCTTAATTAAAGAACCTACCAAAACAAATAAAATAATAAAAATGGAAATAAGGATTGATATCGTTTTGTACATCATTTATTCATGCCCTTCTCTAGCTAGTAATCTATCCATTATTTTAGTATGAATTGATAGATTGAGCAATGAAAAACGATTGAACAATTATTTATACAACCCATTCACTAGAATATCTAGCGCATATGGAGCACGAACACCTTCTGCTGCTGCTGACAACGAGATCACAATAAAATTTTCGTTCTCAATTGCTGTAACATTTTCAAGAGCTGGATGACGCAGAAGTAATTCTTTCTTTTCCTCTACCGTTGTTTCACCATAATCAACGATAACAATGACTTCTGGATCTCGGTCAACGACTTCTTCCCAACTAACTTCTGCCCAGTTTTTGTCAACATCACTAAAAATATTTTCCGCTCCTGCTAATGTAATTAATGAATTTAAAAAGTTTTGGGCAACGGTAAACGGCGCAGTATCGCCACTATCAAAAACAAACACTCGCTTTTTTTCTGTAACTTCTGGGATGTCATTCTTAATTTTTTCTAGCTCTTCCTTCATTGAAGCAATCAGTTCTTCTCCTCTTTCTTCAACATGAAAAATTCGCGAAATATTACGGATATCAGTATAAATATCTTCTATTGTTGGACCAATTATCGTTGAAGACTCATGTAAATAAGCATTGATGCCAAACTCTTGCAATTGCTCCACAGTTCCAATATTGTCTTCACGAAAGGCACTTGCCCATCCAGCGTACGCAAAATCAGGTTCTTCTGCTAAAAATACTTCTTGCGATGGATAGCGGTCGGATAATACAGGAATAGATTCATAGGCATCTTTAAATTCTGGTAACACTTCATCATCTAGATAGGCTGTACCTACCATAAACTCCTCTAACCGAAGTGCTAACATGACTTCTGTAACATGTTGATTTAAGGTGACGGCCCGCTGAGGTGGTTCTGTAAAGACTAAAAAATGATCATTATTTTCAATCTCAACCGTTTCATTTACACTTTCTTCTTTGACCTCTGCTTGCGCTTCTTCTGCTTTCTCTGCTTCCGATCCAGTTGGTGCTCCTGGTTGGCTCGTACTCGCCTCTTGTCCACAGCCAACTAACATCGTTATTATAAACAGTCCAGATAATATGGTTTTTATCGTATTTAATTTTTTCATTCTTGCATCTCCTTAACTGTATATTTGGCTATGATCGTCCACCGACTACTAAGTGGTTGATGCATCATTTCTCCTTGCATCTGTAATGGGTAACCACCGTTTGCCCAAACATCATTTTCATAGGGGCGTAGCTTACTCATATGCTCATTCAATTTTTTATCAAGCGTTTCGTCTCTTTTTAATTCCACCTCGTTCTTCACTAAGTGCGGCATTAAGCTAGAAGCCGCTGAATGACTAGATGGCTGGTAATTTTCAAACATTCCCATCACTTCAAATCCTTCTACCTTTAAGAGATATCCCAGTTCACGTGGTAAAATAAGACTGTATTCTCGATCTACTTTAAAGCATGATTGTTGAAGATTTTGTTCATATGTTTCATAGGTTAATGTAGTTTCAAAAGTTTGCCGTGATAGTGACGTTTGCCCATGAATCGTTTGATAGATTCTCTTCTTGCCCCATTGTTTACACTGCTGATAATTCCATTTAGTTTCATTCGGTGGAAGAAAAATATCTATTGCTACCAAACCACCATTCACTAAATGATTTTTCACATTTAATAAAACTTGTAACTGTTCTTCTGGTAAAAGGAAATGTTGTAAAAAACCTTCCGTTAATAAAACATGGCTAAACTTTGTTTGAAGGGAAAAATTCAACACATTTTCTTGTAAGAGTATAAGCTTAGATGGATTACTTAATCGCTTCTTTTTCTTCACAGCAATCGATAACATGTCTTCACTCGTATCTATTCCTGTTACAACGATACCTAAATTGGCTAATTCATAAGCGACTCTTCCTGTTCCTACACCAAGCTCTAACACTTGACAACTGGCATCTGAAGCTAACCAATTTTTATAAAACTTCAAACCAACTTTCCCAGTAAACAAATCAAAATACTCGGCTTCGAGCCCAATATAGGGCTGAGAATGTTGCCTTTCATGGCGTTCACCTTGCATCCCGCATCGATTACAAAGTGAACCTGCCAATTCGTGAAAAAGTGTTCCTTTAGGAATCCCGTTTTTAGGATCGCCATTTCTCTCCTCATATTGAAACCCACAAAAGTTACATATAAACTCGCCCATTCTTTCCTCCTATTGGTTAGAAGCTAATGACGGTACATATTTAGTTTGAGACTGATCGAACATCTTAGACGTATATAAAATATGTGTTTTTCCTGTAAGAGGGTGTTTAATAACCGTTCCATTGACATTAAAAACATCGGCTAACAACTGTTCTGTTAAAACTTGTTCGGGTGACCCTTCGGCGACGATCTTTCCCTCATAAATAACAAGTAATCTATCACAATAGGAAGCGGCTAAATTTAAATCATGCAAGGCTGCTAAAGACGTTAATTTTAATCCTTTTACAACATCTAAAAGATGCAGCTGGTGATGAATATCAAGATGATTTGTAGGTTCATCTAAAATAAATAGTTGCGGTTCTTGAGCAAGCGCTCTAGCAATCAACACCCTTTGCTTTTCCCCGCCAGATAGATTTGCAAAATTTTTGCTTCTATAGTGTTCAATCCCGACTTCCCTCAATGACCGTGTGACAATTTCTTCATCATAGGCATTATCTTTTTCTAAAAATTTCTTATGAGGATGTCGACCCATTCTAACAATATCTTCTACTGTAAAATCAAATGGAACCGAACTTTCTTGGCCGACAACAGCCACTTTTTGTGCAAACTTGCGATTAGTCCAGTTTTTTGTATTCGATTGATTGATGAAGATATCTCCAGTATGAGGCGCATAAATTCGGTAAATCGTTTTTAATAACGTTGACTTGCCACTACCATTAGGACCAATAACCCCAACAAATTCACCATCATTCACGGTAAAGTTAATGTCTTCAATGATTTGTTTTTGATCGATTTTCGTTATAACACTTTGAACCGAGAGCTCCATTATTTGTCACCATCCCCTGTACCAAAAGAATAGTTACTTCTTCGTAATAACCAGATAAAAAATGGACCACCACAAATGGCCGTTACAATCCCTATTGGTAATTCTTGTGGAGAGACGACCGTTCTTGCTGCAACATCTGCCCACACTAAAAAAATCGCACCGACTAAACTACTAACAACTAATACTCTGCGGTGGTCTGAACCAACCATTAAACGCACGATATGTGGAACCATGAGTCCAATAAAACCAATCGCTCCACTTACGGCAACCATCACACCTGTTAATAAAGCTGTAAGTAAAATTAAAAATTTCTTGAACACATCAATATTCATACCTAGCGTTGTTGCTGTAGCATCTCCCATTAATAGTAAATTAAGGGGACGATAAGATAAAATTAAAATAACCACACCAATGAATAATGATAAAAATGGGACAGGAAGTTGCTCCCACTTTGCTCCTGCTAAACTGCCCATCATCCAAAACATCGCATCGCGAATTCCTTCTTCACGGGGAGCCGAAATGACTATATAGCTTGTAACGGCCGATAACATCATAGACACGGCTATTCCAGCTAATAATAGACGAACTGTCGAAATTCTGCCACGCACTTGCGCTAACATAAATACGAGTAACACCGAAACTAGTGCGCCTAAAAAAGCTGCTATTGACAGGGCATAAATTCCAAACATTTTGAAAGCACCAAAGATAATGACTAACGTGGCACCGACAGAAGCTCCTGATGATACCCCAAGAATAAATGGATCGGCAAGTGAGTTACGAACTAAAGCCTGAATGGCAACACCAACGACAGCTAGTCCTGCACCTACTACAGCACCTAATAAAACTCTAGGAAACCGAATTTCCCAAATGATTTGTTCCTGAGCTTGTGACCAGTCTTTAACGATAAACTCGCTTATGTACGGTATTTTAGATAAGGCAATTTTCCATACCGCTAATGGCGAAATGGAGACAGGTCCAAGCATTACTGCAGCTGTCATCGAACCTATAAGTACAATGGATAATATAAGTACAAAAAGAAACTGCGACACACGAGAAGCTTCTTTTTCATTTGTTTCTTTTAAAAAGGGATTATTCTTTATGTCAGTTCGCATTTACCTGCCCCCCTCTTTAAATCGTAATTATTACGATTTAAAATGTGCCCAATGACCTCTATTGTCACAAGTTTTTTTATTAAAAACTCTCATTAAATATTTTACAAGTGGTAAACAGTTGCAATTTAACACCAAATATAGACGCAATGCCTTAACATTGCATCTATATTTGGTCGTAAAAAGTGCCTTTTCCTTCACTAGGATGAGACCCCAACTCCACCTTCACTAAACCACTGCATTTTCTCACGGAATGAAACAATTTCACCTACTAGAATAATAGCTGGATGCGAAACGTTTGCTTCACTCGCTGTTTTTTCAATATTTTGTAAAGTTCCAACAATCGTCCTTTGCCTCTCCGTTGTTCCCCATTCAATAATAGCGACTGGGGTTGTTTCCTTTTTCCCATGACGAATGAGCTCGGTACAGATCAATGGTAAATTTTTCACACCCATATAAAAAGCAATGGTATCTATTCCACTAGCTAACGCCTTCCACTTTTCCTCATTATTTTCTTCATGTTGTAGGTGTCCAGTAACCATCGCAAAGCTAGACCCAAAATCACGATGTGTTACAGGAATTCCTGCATATGCGGGTGCAGCAATACCAGACGATACCCCAGGAACAATTTCATACGGAATATCGCACCGAGCTAGTACCTCTGCTTCTTCACCCACTCTACCAAACACACAAGGGTCGCCCCCTTTTAATCTCGTAACCACTTTTCCTTCTTGCGCTTTCGCTACTAATAAATCATTAATTTGCTCTTGCTTTAGCGTATGATGCTTCGGAAGTTTCCCGCAATATATGAATTCAGCATGAGCATGAGCATATTCAAGTAGAGAAGGGTTAGCCAGTCGATCATAAATGATCACGTCCGCTGCTTTTATGCACTCTAATCCACGTACCGTAATTAACTTCGGATCGCCTGGACCTGCCCCAACTAAGTACACCTTTCCACTGTTCATTTCATTCCCACCTCTTTAATGCTTACAAGGGATTTTCGATTGGTTCTTCTTTCTTTTTCTCAATACCAAGATCAGCAAATGTTGCCATCTCAGTTAAAATTCTTGTTGCTGCATCGAGTAGTGGATAAGCTAATGCCGCCCCTGTTCCTTCACCTAATCTTAGGTCCAGTGAAAGTAGCGGTTTTTTATCTAAGTATTCAAATACAGCTTTTTGTCCAGGTTCTACCGATTGATGACTAATGATTAAATAATCTTTTATGGTTGGACAAAGCTCATAGGCAACAAGAGCTGCAGCTGTTGAAATAAATCCATCAACAATAACAGGTATACGATTAGCTGTTGCTTGTAATAAGACACCTGCCAGTGCGGCAATTTCAAGCCCTCCTACACGTGCTAACACTTGAAGAGTAGAAGCTTCACTAACATTGCGTCGCTCTAGTGCTTCTTTGATAATCGCTATTTTTTGTAGCTGCCCTTCTTCCGTTAATCCCGTTCCTCGACCAACTACATCTTGGACATCCGCATTCGTAAACGCAGCAATTAAGGCACTACTTGCTGTGGTGTTACCAATACCCATTTCACCAATAATAATCGCCTCATGCCCTTGATCAATGACGTTCTGAGCTACGTCCATCCCTGCTTCGATCGCTTCGATCGCTTCTTGTTCACTCATTGCATCTTCATTATAGAAATTGTTCGTTCCATTTTTCACTTTTTTCACAACTAACGAAGGATGATTCACCTCACCGTTGACCCCAACATCAACGACCGTTACATTAGCACCAATTTGGTTGGCAAGGACATTAATGGCTGCACGTCCTTTAATAAAGTTATCGATCATTAGTTTCGTCAATTCTTGCGGGTATGCTGATACACCTTCATTGACGATGCCATGGTCGCCAGCACACACAATAACCGCAGGTGACTTTACCGTTGGCCGCTCTTTTCTGGTTATCCCTGCTAATTGAATGGCTAACTCTTCTATTCTCCCTAAAGCACCAATTGGCTTCGTTAATTGGTCAACATGATCGCTTACTAACTTCATTACTTGATCATCAAGTGGTTTTATGCTTGATAGGATTTCATTAATTGGACTCATCTTTATTCTTCTCCTTATACTGTACACATTTTTCTACGAATGACGCGGCAACTTTTGGGTTGGATGCAAAATGAATGTGCGTATAGCCAGCAACGATGTTGTCTGTTCTGTAACCTTCTTCTTTTTCTCCACGAAGCGCTTTAACATAATAAGCTTTTTCGAACTCTTTATCACTTTCAAAAGTAGAATAATGAAACTCATGACCTCTTGCTTCCTCACCTTTTTTAAAAAGGAAGGTTTCGTCGATTGCAGTTACTTGACGGTAGCCTAGTGCGGCTAATCTTTCTTGCATTTTTACCTTTCCTGGAATAACGCCGACCATTGGGAACGTTTCTCCTTCGCTACTAGCAATCGATTCGGTTAAGTACATAAACCCACCACACTCAGCAAAAGTAGGTAGACCATTTGAAATCGCATTTTTTATATCCTCTTTAGCTTGTTCGTTTTCTGAAAGTTCTTTTGCAAACTCTTCTGGGAAACCACCACCAATGTACAAACCATCGACTTCGGCAGGTAGTGTTTCCCCTGCTAGAGGACTAAAGAATATAAGTTCAGCCCCTGTCTTCTCCAACAACTTAAAGTTTTCACGATAATAGAAGTTAAAGGCTGAATCGTAGGCGACTGCGATTTTGACTTCTCGTTCTTGCTCATCCTGCTGTGAAAATAAGTCTGTTTTTAACTCAAGCGTTGGACCTCGTTCAGAAATACGCAATAATTCATCCAAATCGATACGATCAGCGACTACATCACCAAGCTCATAAAAAAACTCATCTAGCTCGCCTCTCTCAATCGCTGGGATTAACCCTAAATGGCGTTCAGGAATCGTAAGACCGTCTCCTTTTAGTAAATAGCCAACAACAGGCACATCACATTCCTCTTCAATCGCCGTTTTACACAGTTCAAAATGCCCTTTACTACCAGCTTGATTTAAAATAACGCCAGCAATATTGACGTTTGGGTCTAACATTTGATAGCCTTTGACGATCGCAGCGGCACTTCTTGCCATACTTGCAATGTTAACGACCAAAATGACAGGAGCTTGAAGAAGTAAACTAATTTCTGCGGTACTCCCGACATTACTTTTGGGACTTTTCCCATCATAAAAGCCCATAACACCCTCTATGATCGAAAGGTCTGCTCCTTGACTTGCGTCAACAAAAATATCGTTCACGATATCATGCTCGAGCATCCAGCTATCGACATTTCGCGATTGCCTACCTGTTACAGCGGTATGGTAACTAGGATCGATATAATCAGGTCCACATTTAAAGCCTTGTACGGTTAGTCCTTTCTTTTTAAAAGCAGCCATTAAACCGATCGTCAATGTTGTTTTACCAACCCCACTATTCGTTCCTGCAATTACTATTCTTCGTTGCATCATGTCACATCCTCTAACCTTACTTTTTCACAGCGATCGAAATCGTTACATTGCCACTTTTCTTTTTTTCTAGTAAAAGTTCATCTACTTCTGCAGCAATCAGTGCTGCTGGTTCACTAACTCCATAAGCTCCAGTGAATTTATAGACCGTTTCAGAAGGATTTTTGATTGGAGCAGCGTTCAATTGTTCTGGAGTATAGTAGACAAAGTCCCATCCAAAATCGGTACAAACCTCTATCAAACCTTCTTCATCTTTTTTCAAGTCAATCGTTGCTATCGACTTAACCGATTGAATAGAGATTCTTTCATCTTTCAACGTTTCCTCGATCACTTGTTTAATTTCTAAAGCACTCGTCCCACGATTACAACCGATCCCTAAATAAACCGATTTCGGTCGGTACAACACACCGTTTGCTAACAATTTGTTTTCTTCTTCTTTTGATAAAATTCGGTGGGTAATGACAAGAGCTGCATTGTATTCGGTTTTGAGTGCTTCTTCAACTGATTGTACCACTTTCATTTGTTTTGGTAGTGGACGATCATGCTTCCACCATGTTTTTTCACCTGATTCTTGTAAAATAACAAGTGGCTCTTCATTCACAACCGCGGCACTCACAGGAATAATATTTGCATAATCTTCAACCGTCCAGCCCAATTCACGTCCGAAAATATCAACTGGAATCGTTTTTTGCACATCAGATGCAGTTGTAATCACAGGAGTTGCATGGAGATATGAAGCGACTTCACGAGTTAAATCATTGGCACCACCAATATGCCCTGAAAGTACACTAATAACAAACTCACCTTTATCATCAATAACGACGACAGCTGGATCGATTTTCTTATCTTTTAAAATCGGAGCAATCATTCGAACAACTGCCCCTAAAGAAATCACCATAATAATACCATCATAGCGTTTGAACATATCGGGTAAAAGGAGTTTGATCGAACCTTCGAATAATTGAATGTTTTTTTCTTGTTCATCACCACGTTCAAACTTCTTCATATAATACAGATTGGCTTTCGGCATGGAAGCACGTAACTTCCGAACAAGATCCACACCGTGCTTCGTAATCGCAACTAAAGCAATGTTATCCATTGACCTTTTCCCCTTTACGGAAGCCGTGAGTGAACGTCTTATCATAAAGCTTTGATTCGTACTTCCCTTCTTCAAAAAGAAGTTGTTCATCGGCAGCTTTACTAATGATCACCATCGCTTGTTTCCGAATTCCTTCTGTCCTCATCGCTTCATCTAGCTGCCCCAATGTTGTTCGAACAACTTTTTGATCTGGCCATGAGGCACGGTAAACGACAACAACAGGATCAGTCTCTAACCAGCCCGCTTCTAAAAACTCGCGAACCACTTTTTTAATTAAGGTTGCACTTAAAAATAAGGCAGTAGAGCAATGATGGCTTGCTAAGTCCTTTAACTGCTCACGTTCCGGCATCGGTGTACGCCCTTCAGCTCTCGTTAATATCACCGTTTGGGTTAGTTCTGGAACGGTTAACTCAATTCCAGCCGCAGCTGCTGCCGCAAATACTGAACTTACACCTGGAATGATTTCATAATCAACTTCCTCGCGTTTTAAGTAGCGCATCTGTTCTAAGATCGCACCATAAACTGCAGGATCTCCTGTATGAACACGAGCGACACTCTTATCTTGACGAACATTTGAAACCATACAATCTACGAGTTCTTCTAAATTCATTCCAGCACTTTTTATAATTTCGGCATCAGGCTTTGCCACTTCCATTAACTGTTCATTCACTAGTGAATCGGTGTATAAAATCACATCAGCTTGCTTTAAAATATTTTGACCCTTTACCGTTATTAATTCGGGGTCTCCTGGACCTGCTCCAACGATATATACTTTTGCTTCTAACAAACGAGTCACCTACTTTCTTACTAACATTAATGTTAAGTATTCTAGTTCCGCCGTTTTCAATTCACGAACATCTTTCCAAATATATTCCTCACCTGAAGTCACTTTTGTCACAACGGTCGCTTTATCAACTAAATCTAACTCTTCTAACAGGTCAATCATCATTGGCAGCACTTTCGCTACTTTAATAAAAACCATTCCATCATGGTCTTGCAGTGCTTTTTTCATTTCTTCTCGATTGTCGGTTGCAGGAATGATCCCCGTCCAATCATCTCCATCCGCAAGCGGAATGCCAAGTCTTGATGCAGCCCCATTTACAGATGAAATCCCAGGAATCGAAACGATATTAACTTCGGGATGAAGCTCTTTCATTAATCGATACAAATGAATGAAAGTACTGTAAAGCATCGTATCTCCTTCTGTTACAAAGGCAACATCTTTTCCTTGTTTGACACATTCCCATACTTGATCAACGATCGTACGCCATTCACGATCAAGTACTTCTTGATCCTTTGTCATTGGAAAGACAAGACCGAGCATTTCTTTATTCTCCGTATCAATATATTGATCGACAATTTGATAGGCATAACTTTTACTACCTTTTCTTTTTTTCGGGTAAGCAACAACATCTGCTTCTTTCAGCATGCGATAGGCCTTAATCGTTATTAATTCAGGATCACCAGGTCCTACTCCGACACCGTACACGGTTCCGATGGTCATGATTGTTCCTCCTTATGTTTCGCTGTGATAATGTAAATTGGATTTAACCCTTCAAAACGGTTCATATGTAAAATCGGTTTACTTCTTGAAATTTGTACGAGCCTAACTGAAGTCTCAAATTCTAGTGCTCTAAAAGTTTCATTCGCTAGATACAGCGTTTCAATCGTTGCTGCATTCAAGACAATCCGCCCACCTTTATTCAGGCGACTTGCACAAACTCTTAACAAGTCCTGCATTTCTCCACCAGTCCCGCCGATAAAGATCGCATCAGGATTCGGGAAATCTTCAAGTCCTTCAGGAGCTTTACTACATTTGACAGTAATATCTGCTCTAAACTTTTTCGTGTTTTCCAAGCAGTTTTCATAGTCTGCTTGATTTTTTTCCATTGCATATACTTGACCATGCCTTGCGATTCTTGCACTTTCTATCGCAACAGAGCCAGTACATGTACCAATATCCCATACAACAGAATTTTCATGTAAATTTAATTCAGCTAAACTTAGAACGCGAACTTCTTTTTTTGTAATTAAACCTTTATCTGGTTTTCGTTGCTTAAATTCATCATCAGATATTCCTAATGACCAGTTTGGACCTTGTCCAGTTCGTTTTAAGATGACGATATTAAGAGGATGTCCTTCATAATCAGTCATTTCTTCTAATGATAGTTGAACAACCTTCTCATTTTCACCGCCAAGCGCTTCAGCTACATACGAATCATATTCTTCTATACCGTAAGAAAGAAGATACTTTGCAATTGTAGCTGGTGTATTATTTTTATCTGTTAATAGGCACACTTTAGCACGGCCGTCGACTTTTTGAGCGAGTCCTTTCATCGTTCGGCCATGTAAACTAATGAATGTACAATCTTGCCAACTTTCTTGAATTTTTGCAAAAGCCTCTTGGATGGAACTTAAATTAGGATAAATCTCTACTGGTAACTTTTTAGAAAGATAACTTCCTATCCCAAAAAAAAGAGGGTCACCAGAAGCTAATAAAACACAACGTTTGTCCGTCGCTTGAAGTTGTTCTACTGCTGTCTTTAAATTGCCCTTTAGTACAATTCTATCGCCATTGTACTCTGGAAAAAACTGTAGTTGCCTTTCTCCACCTATTAAACATTCACTTTCATAGATCCATTTTTCATAGATCGGTAAAAGACTAGACTTTCCACCATCTGTTATTCCGATAATTTTAATCGGTTGTCCCATTTTACTACCTCTTTTCCTAACACTTCTTTACTCATGGAGATAATATAGACTTCAATGTCTAAGCCACCTCTAATTTCTTGTAAGCTCTTTTGCCCAATTAATTGACAAAGTTTTGAGAAGAAGCCATGGTATCCATGTTCTAACATCATCGTTCCAACTTGTGATGCTGTATTGGCACCGCGAATCTCCTCTAGCAAATTGTTTGGTACCCCTGCACCTTTTGCTACTTCAGAGAGAAAATTAAAATCGACAGGTGCACTTTTGGAATGAACCATCATGACACCTTGAGCGACTTTAGAAAACTTCCCCATCATGCCGACGAGTGTTATTTTCTTTACTTTTTTGGCTTTACATTGCTTCAAAGCAAAACCGACGAAATCGCCCATTTCAATAAAAGCCTCTTCCTTGGCATCAGGATGAGTTTCAATCGCAAATTTTTCACTTCTCCCACCCGTTGTTAAAAATAAATGGTCACAACCATTGGTAACAGCTACTGAGATGGCTTGAGCAATACTCGCTTTAAATGCAGAAGTAGAGAATGGGACCACCGTACCTCTTGTTCCTAAAATCGAAATCCCACCAATAATTCCGAGTCTACTGTTTAATGTTTTCTTAGCAATCTCTTCACCTTCAGGAACGGAAATAATAATCCGAATACCTTGTGTTAGCGAGAATCGTTCCAAGACTTCTAAAGCCACTTCCATAATCATCTTTCGAGGAACTGGATTAATCGCAGCTTCACCAACAGCAACAGGCAATCCTGGCTTTGTAACTCGTCCCACCCCAACACCACCATCAAGGTGAATTCCTTCGTCTTTTGTAAAGCAAACAGTCGACACAATTTCAGCTTTATGAGTCGCGTCTGGATCGTCTCCAGCATCTTTTATAACCGTTGCCGTTGCTTCAAGTTTGGTAAACGTCACTTCTTTCATATGAAAAGTCACAACTTTACCAACTGGTAAGCGAATCGATACTTCGTTTACTTCGCGTTGCTCTAAAAGGGAGAGTAGGGCAGCTTTTGTGGCTGCCGTTGCATTTGCTCCCGTTGTGTACCCATACCGCATATCCTTCGGGTCTTTTTCCACTTTCTTTTTCATCGTTTACCCCTGCTTTTCAGCCATGATAGACAATGCATTTAACGCCGCAACAGTAACGGGACTTCCTCCTTTACGTCCGATATTTGTAATAAAAGGAATATCCAGCTTTGCTAGCTCTTCTTTTGATTCAGCTGCAGAGACGAAGCCAACTGGCATACCAATTACAAGTCCTGGACGCGCTTCACCGTTCTTAACTAAGCGAATCAACTCCAGTAAGGCAGTCGGTGCATTTCCGATGGCAAAAATTCCTCCATCTGCTTCTTTGATCGCTTTGCGAATAGACACGATTGCACGAGTAGTATTTAACCGTTTCGCTTCTTCAATAACATCTTGGTCAGAAATATAAACTTGAACACTACCACCGAATTTTTCAAGACGTGGTTTACTAATTCCGACTTGAACCATTTGAACATCAGCAACGACTTTTTTACCTGAGCGGATCGCTTGAATTCCCGCTTGAACGGCATCTGGATGAAACACGACACTTCTTCCTAAATCAAAATCAGCAGACGCATGTATGATTCGTTGGACTACTGGATATTGTTCTTCTGTAAACGAGTGCTCCCCTAGCTCATCTGTAATCATTTGAAAGCTTAACCCTTCAATCTCTTGTGGTTGTACGGTTAATGGTTTGAATTCTGTTTGAAAATCCATTTTTTACACCTCGAGTTTTTGATTTATTGTTTTTAAAACGTCCTTAAATGATCTACACATCATTCCGTAGTCAATTTTCGGTCGAGTAATCATAATTATTGGTATGTTTAATTCCCTTGCTGCTTCAACCTTCTCATCGACAGACCCAACTTTTCCACTTTCTTTTGTAATCATGAGTGTTACATCAAATTGTTTGAACAACGCGATGTTTAACTCTTTAGAGAAAGGACCTTGGATTGCCACAATATTTTTTTGTTCAACACCTAATTCCTCACATTTTTCCATGTTATCTTTTCGTGGCAACATTCTAGCGATTAAGCGTATACCCTCGGCATTTAAAAGATGTTTTGTGAAGATTTGTAATGTTTTACTCCCTGTCGTTAACATCACCACACCCTTTTGTTCTTTTGCGAGGAATGCTGCGTCTTCATAAGATGAAACATACGTAATGAGTTCATCATCTTCTTGATAATTCTCACGTTCATAGCGAACATAAGGAATTTGAGCAAGCTGTCCTGCTTCAACTCCATTTTTCGAAGCTTCCTCAGCGAATGGATGCGAAGCATCTACAATCATCTTGATACCTCGCTTTTGAATCAATACTGTCATTTCTTTAGCCGTTAATCTCCCAACGATCGTTTCAATGTTCGCTTTTCGTAATGAAATCGCTGCATTTTCCGTTACAACAGACGCCAACACTTCATAGCTTGCATCTTTCACTGATATCGCTAACTCTCTAGCATCACTCGTACCTGCTATAAGATAAATCATTTCATTACCTACCTTTGTAACTCGTGATCATGATGATGGTGGTGTTCATGGTGGTGTTCATGACCGTGGTCGTGATGATGATGATGAACATCCATATGTTCTATCGCATGAAGACGGAAAGAACAAACATCACAATTCAATTTCGCTTCCCCAACTAGTGCTTCATTGGCACGCTCAATAAAAATTGTTTTTAATTCAGGGTGGAAGCCAAAAAACTCCGTCATTGCAAACTGTAGGTTAGGATGGGCGTTTTGAAAATTTTCAAGCTTTTCAGTCATGCGGTCCATCAAGATCCCCGTAAAGAAGAAGTAAGGGATAATAAAGATCTTTTTTGCCCCTAACTTAATGGATCGATTAACTCCTTCTTCTACAGTAGGAGATGTTACACCAATAAAAGACAACTCAACATTAACCATATTTACTTTTTCAGATAAAAGTCTACCAATCTTATATAGATCACTATTTGCATCAGCATCACTACTACCACGCCCGACTAGTAAGATACCGACATCCTTCTGATCTTGAAAGAAACCTACATCCTTCAAACGTGATTGCAAAATATCAAAGACTTTGTCATGAATCCCAATAGGTCTTCCGTAAGTAAATTGGACGTTAGGATACATTTCTTTTGCCTCATCAATTTCTACAGGAATATGAATTTTTGCATGTCCCGCAGAGAAAAACATCATCGGAACAATTGCCACTTTCGTCGCACCACGTTCGATACAACGTTTAATTCCTTCTCGTATTGTTGGATGAGAAAACTCTAAAAAGCATGTCTCAACAATCGGACAGGAGATATCATCTTTCATAGAGTCAACAAATTGTAAAAGTTGTTCATTCCCTTCTCTTTTTTTCGTACCATGGCCGATAAATAAAATAGCATCCATTTTAATTCCTCCTCTATTTGTTAAACAATCTCTCATTAATCACCACAAACCATATCGACTACCACTTGTTCTGGAACTTCTCGATAAGTAAACCCTTCAACATCCTGAACCCGCTTAAAAAATTTATGGAAGCGTTCGTTCGGTAGTCCACGAGATTTATAATCATTTACAACGCGAACGACTAAATCTACAATTTTATCAGGCGCTACTTCTTCAGCTACTAACTGTCCAACATGAGCATTTCTTCCCGTTGTTTTTGCTCCTAAAAAGAGATCAAAACCTTTCTTGCGATAAATGATTCCGATATCATTTGTCGGTGCACCGTAGCATGCCATCCCACAGCCATTAAAACCGATATTCATTTGTTTAGGTACGGCCACCCCACCAATTCTTTGCTGAAGTTCCTCGACTTGCGGAATGGAGTCCCCTTTATCACCGTCACAAAAATCACAAGCTTTAATATTGACAACATCACCTATTGGAAGCAGTAATAGCCCTACGCTCGATAAACGTTCTGTAATTTTATGAGGAGTAGCTGTTTTAACCGATACTTTGATGACATGATCAGGTGTATATTCAAGATCAGCCTTTTCACCGACCGTTTCTGCTAATGTCATCATTTGTATTGGCGTTAGCTTTTTATTAGCAATACCAGGAGAAACTGCAAACTCAAAAATATCTTCTTGTTGAAATAAGTCACTTTGGCTCGTTGTCTTTTCTGAAGTTCTCGTTTCAATGTTTAACTTTTGTAATGCTTCTTCAGCTAACATACGAGGATTGAGCAGTCTGTCAGTCACTGTTTTCTCTTCTTCGACTCCTCCGTGTAGCGCCCAAGGCTCTGCTTTTTCTTTTAACCGTTCATGAGGTTTAAGCTGTTGTTCACTTTCACTTAGCGTGTATTTTCGTTGATATCCTCTAGGCGTAATCATCTTTCCGTCATATATGAACGTAGAATTGTTTCCAATAATGACGGTCGTTAACATTCCAATTTCGTGATCAAGCATATGCGCTAAATCGGTAATAACGATATGTTCTCTTTCTCGATAGGCACTTTTCACTAATCCAACAGGTGTGTTAGGAGAACGATAGTTTAAAAGAATTTTTTGCGTTTCAACAATTTGTTTTGTTCTTTTTCCACTGCGTGGATTATATAAGGCAATGACAAAATCTGCTTGAGCAGCAGCATCAACACGCTTTTTTATTAAATCCCAAGGTGTTAAATGGTCACTCAAACTAATTGTACAAGCATCATGCATGATTGGTGCACCGAGTAATGACCCGCACGAATTAATTGCTGAAATACCTGGAATAATTTCCACTTCAACTCCTGACTCTTCTCGCCATTCTTTTTCAATTAACACTTCATAAACAAGTCCAGCCATTCCATACACACCAGAATCTCCACTAGAAATCACCGCAACCGTTTTACCTAGTTCCGCTTGTCGAACTGCTTCTTGTGCCCTGCTCACTTCTTCTGTCATTCCTGTTCGAACAATTTCTTGATCCGTTATTAACGGTCGAATTAAGTCAACGTATGTACTGTATCCGATGATCGAATCAGATTCTAAAATTGCTTCTTTTGCTCGGAAGGTCATATGTTGTTCACTTCCAGGACCAAATCCTATTATTAGTAATTTACCTCGTTGCATTTTTACCATCTCCTTCTTTATGCCTCTACTCTAAGTGAGGATTAATAAAGCAACACCGAAACCAATACTTAAAGCGCCAATACCATATAAAATCATCTGTTGAAGTTTCGCCGTTTTCGCCACTCGAAATGGAAAACTCAATATCATCGCAATGATAAACATTCCAAAAATCGACCCGATACCGAATAAAAGTAAGAACAGTACTCCTTGTCCAATATGCGTTACTTGACTAACCATTAAAATCGTTAACGCTGCACTCCCTGCTAAACCATGAACTAAACCCACTACAAAAGAGCGAAAATTGTATTGTTGCAATGAAATTTCTTTCGTTGCTGCGGTTTCAGATTTTGCATCTAATACTGTTCTGATCCCTAAATAAATAAGGATGACGGCAACGATCCATTCAAAATACTGATCGAGTTGCGCTGGAATACCTAACCCAAATAAAAGTACGATAGCTCCAATTAATAAAATAGTGAACGTATGACCTAACCCCCAAAAAACTCCTGTAATCCCTGCTTTTAATGGATTTTTTGTACGAGTTGCAATTGTCGAAACCGCGACAACATGGTCTGCATCAAGTGAATGCCTTAAACCAATAAGTAAACCTGTTCCTAATATGGACCATAATCCAGCTTCCATCTTCATGTCTCCTTTGATATTTTTCACAAATAAAAAAGCACCCCTAACCATAGTAGATGGTTAGAGATGCTTATATTTTCACGTAAATAAATATCCAACATGGTTGAATACTAGCAGAAAATCCGCTCTCTAACACCTCCCTATCTCCCGTAGGTCAAACAGTGTTGTTAGAAAAGGCAGGTCTCCTGGCTTATGGTTATCGTACACTATTCCTTCCCATTCATATTGAACAGTGGATTAATAGAGTACAACCAAATTACAGTGGCGGGACCGCGTCGGACTTTCACCGAACTTCCCTATAAAAGAATTACCATCATTTAAAAAGTCAGCTACGTTCGCTTCCTTTTTCATACCATTTAGGTAATATCTTTACCCTTTCCCAACATATGTGATTGTCATTAATAGGTTAATAGAAAACTTAAATGTTTGTCAATCTATTTTTTTATTTAACTAAATTTGTCGATCTCTTACAAAGCGCATTCTTCAATTTCAAAGCCTAGGTCTTCAATGATATTATGATCTTCTGTTACGGCTTGACCTTTCGTTGTTAAATAATCGCCAACGAATATGGAATTGGCCGCATATAACGCTAATGGTTGTAAGGTACGTAAATTCACTTCTCTTCCTCCAGACACACGAATTTCTTTTGAAGGATTAATAAAGCGCATTAAAGCCAAGACTTTTAATGATTTCATCGGTTCAGTACGTTTATAGTTTTCTAACGGTGTTCCTGGAATTGCATGTAAGAAATTCACTGGTATCGAATCAGCATCAATTTCTCTTAGAGAATAAGCAATTTCTACAATTTGCTCATCCGTTTCTCCCATTCCGATAATACAGCCAGAACAAGGTGACATACCTGCAGCCTTCACTTCTTCGACCGTATTTACTCGATCATCATACGTATGAGTGGAAGTAATATTGGCATGATTGTCTTTGTGAGTATTTAAGTTATGATTATAACGATGTACGCCTGCCTCTTTCAGTTTTTTTGCTTTTTCATCACTTAAAATGCCTAAGCATGCACAAATTTTTAATGGCATCGTTGAAGTAATCTCACTAACTGCATCAATTACTTGGTCAACTTCTTTATCTGTGGGACCTCGTCCGCTAGCAACAATGCAGTATGTACCCGCTTTCCGATTCATCGCTTCTTTCGCACCTGCAATTAGAGTTTCTTTATCTAAGAGCGAATACTTTTCTACTGGAGCCGATGATACAATAGACTGTGAGCAATAGCCACAATCTTCTGGACACAATCCACTTTTTGCATTAAAAATCATATTCAGTTTCACTTTTTTACCATAATAGTGCTTTCGAACACGAAATGCAGCTTGCATAATTGGTAAAACTTCATCATCATCTGCTTGAAGAATACTTACCCCTTCCTCAATTGTTAATAATTCTCCGTTTAATGCTTTTTCTGCATACTGTTCCCAAATGCTATTTTTCGATGTTAATGTAGTCATTTCCTCCAACCTTTCGTTAACTATATTTTTATTTAAGTTAACATTAATTCAAGAAATTGACAAGATTTATTTACCATTTAATAGAATCAAAAAAAAGAAATAGCTTAAAAACTATCTCTTTTCCTCAACTCATATAGTATTTCATTCGCTCAGAAAACCATTGTTCTCTCATAGGGTTATTGATAATCTCATCACCAACTAATTCCTTCAAAAATTGTTGACATTTTGTTTTATCACTTATACTTTCTAGTATGCTTTTTCTTGCATGATATAAAAATTCAACATACTCCTCATATTCTTGTCCGTATTTTTCACTTAATTGGTTGACAATAGTTTTAGCTAGAATTGGACTTGCTCCATCGGTTGAAACTGAGATCGAAAGTTTTCCTCTATGAAAAGTAGATACCATATGAAAATCACTCAAACTAGGTTGGTCTACAACATTTATCAATTGGTACGGTTTTCTGTCTTTATGAATCGTTAAATTCACCAATGGATCATTCGTAGCCGCGATAATCAGAAACGCTTCTTCTAAAAATTTTTTATGATAATCAGAAGGTACCCACCGTATCGAATGATTATGAACAAAGTCCATCATCTCTTTACTTATTTGAGATGAAATGACCTTTATTTGAGCATTATAACTTAATATCTTCCTAGCTTTTCGCGTTGCAATTTTACCACCACCAATAATAACAACTTGTTTTCCTTTTAAATTGATATTAATTGGCATTAAACTCATGATATTGTCCTTCCATTAGAGCTAAAGTTTTTGAACGAATAACATCTTGTACTTGTTCATGATAACCGAGAAAATTACATAAATGAATTGGTTTTGTATGTGTTTGTTGCAACTCTTTGATCTTCCGGCCCATCGTTTTCATTAATACACCCGTAAATAATAAATAAGGAAGAACATAAATTACCTCATGATCTTCAGTTAACATTTGATTTAAACCTTCTTCAAAAGTTGGGGTCGTAGCCGCTAAATAACATGTCTTAACTTCTTTTAATCCTAATTTGACTTTTAATCTATATGCAATTTCTTCAAAATCTGCCTTTGCTTCCTTGTCACTACTTCCTCTTCCGACCAGTAGAACAGAAACATTTTTTTTCCCAATTTCATTTTTCCATAATCCTTTTTCATTAAGGCGATCAAATACGATATCGACCATCCGGTTATCTACCCCAATTGGTGATCCATATATAAACTGGACTTCTGGATACTTTTCCTTTGCTTTTTCTATTTCTTTAGGAATATCCTTTTTCGCGTGCCCTGCTTCTAGCAATAATACGGGCTGAACAAAGATTTTTGTAGCCCCTTGATCGCTACAACGTTGAATACCTTCTAATATTGTCGGTTGGGTTAATTCAATAAAAGCCACCTCTTGAATTGGAAGAGGGAGTTTTGCCATCACTCTATTAATAAAAGATAAAAATTGTTTATTACCTGCTTGAACTCTTGAGCCATGTCCAATAAATAGTACTGCCTCCAAATGATCCTCCTCCTCTTCTAGCTTTCAATCAGAGATGATTGTGTAATAAAATACTTAATTAAAGCCTCTTGACTTGGTTCTTCTAAAACATGATCAACCGAAAAGCCAGCACTCGTTGCTGCTTGAGCAGATTTTGATCCAAAACAGATTACATTTAATTTTAGTAGATCTTTTACATGTTGTGGAGAAACTTGTGCTGCACCGTTTTGTAACTCTACTACCGATTTTGCACTTGGAAAGACAATTGTTGATAAAAGATGGTCTACCATTAATCGTTGGAATACAACTTGTGAAGTATTTGTGATGTTCGTCTCATGTGTAGCGAATGTATCGCCCTCATCATACTTTGCCACTGATTGTTTCTCTCCCACGATTAATTGAAAAGGTCCAATTTCAAATTCACTAACCTTTTCTGCAATACACCCAAATTTTTGAAGCTGTTTTAATGATTTTTCAGATAGCACTATAAATCTTGCTTGTATAGATCGGATATCAAGTTGTTGTATATTTAGCCATTCAAAAAAATAACGAATACTATCAGGCGATGTAAAGCCAATTGTATTATAACGACTAATTTTTTCATTCAATTTTTCATTCTGATTAAACTGAAAAAGTGAAGTATCTTTAAAAAGAGGATAACTAAAAACATCTGCTCCTAAATCACGAATACGTTCTTCCATTGAACTTTGTTCAGAACTTGTTCTTGCTAATAATATTTGTCTACCCACTAATGGCTTATCCTCAAACCATTTGATCTTCTCTCGCAATGAGACAATATCACCAACTAAAGTAATGGCAGGATTTTCAAAGGCAGTTCTTTTTACTTCATGAGCTATCGTTTCTAACGTTCCTTTTAACGTTTTTTGTCTACCGTATGTTCCCCACTGAATTAAAATAACAGGCGTTTGCGGTGAACGACCATGTTTCATCAACTGAGTAGAAATATGAGTAATATTACCTACTCCCATATAAAATGCAATGGTATCTATCCCTTTAGCAAGAGAACTCCAATTAATTAACGGTTCTCCTATTACTGACTTATCATGACCTGTTACTACTGCAAAATTCCCACCAAATTCACGGTGGGTCACTGGAATACCAGCATAGCTCGCAGCAGCAATACTCGACGTAACTCCAGGAACAATTTCAAAAGGAACTCCCGCTTGAGCTAGACTTTCAGCTTCTTCACCTACACGACCGAAAACGCTTGGATCTCCACCTTTTAATCTAACTACTATTTTTCCAGCTTGTCCTTTGTCCACAAGTGTTTCATTAATCTTCTCTTGTCGCATAATATGACGATTCGGAAGCTTTCCTGCGTAGATCAATTCAACATTCGGTTTAGCGTATTGAAGAAGTTTTGGATTAACTAAACGATCATAAACAATGACATCCGCTTCTTCAATTTTCCTCTTTGCTTTGATTGTAATTAAGCCCTCGTCGCCTGGTCCAGCACCTACCAAATAGACTTTTCCATTTTGCATTTTCATTTCAGCTTCCCCTTTACCGGTTCGATCTAGTAATTAGTTTATTTATGTACTTTAACATCATTCATATACACTAATCTCAGAAAATTATTGTTAATTACTAACGCTTCAAACTTTAATAGACTTATATCCGAGTTTTTTTATATGTTTTATAAAGTATATTAAAAATTAAAAGAACGTGCAACATAAAAAATTTAAGTTTCACTCTAAAAAAAACAGACAAAAACAGCAAAAAAGTGTCAGATACCCTAATCACGAATGCAGCATCTCCAAAAGTAGATTTGCCATAAATTCATGATAAGGAATACTAACACTCCAATCATTAAAAAAATAATTGTTCAAATTCAGTCGAAGATACTGGCTTACTAATAAGATAACCTTGAATTTGATCACATTGATGAGCTTTTAAGAACTCTAACTGATCACTTTCTTCTACTCCTTCAGCAATTACCGACATTTGTAGACTATGAGCCATGGCGATAATAGCACGAACAATTGATGAATCACCACTTTTTAAAATTTCATCCACAAATGATTTATCTATTTTTAACGTATCGATCGGGTAATCTTTTAAATAGCTTAAAGAGGAATACCCTGTTCCAAAGTCGTCGATCGATATTTTTATGCCTATATTACGAAGAGTATGAAGTTGACCATTTACATAGTCCTTTTCATGTACAGCGATCGTTTCTGTAATCTCAAGTTCTAAATAGACCGGTGCCAGTTGGGTTTCTTTTAAGACTTTAGTTATTGTATCTACAATTTTAGGATTTAAAAATTGACGCGCTGATAAGTTTACAGATACTGATATTGGCTTAAAACCACGTTGTTGCCAGTCCGCCGTCTGTTGACAGGCTGTTCTTAAAACCCAATCTCCTATCTCGCTGATCATGCCCGTTTCTTCTGCAATCGGTATGAATTCTGCAGGAGATACCTGTCCTAACTCACTACTATTCCAGCGAATCAATGCTTCCATCCCAACAATTTGTTGTGTCTTAACATCTTGTTTTGGTTGATAATGCAATGAAAATTCATTTTGTTCTAACGCTTTTCTCAAGTTTTTTTCAATTTGCAATTCTCTTGAAAGTCCATGATCCATATCCGATTTAAAAAATTGAAATGAATTTTTCCCTAACTTCTTCACACGATTTAAAGCAATGTCTGCTTTTTGATATAATTCCTCGTAAGTATTTCCGTCTTGAGGATATATACTTATGCCCATACTTATCGTGGCAAAATGGTCACTTTGATCTAATCGAATTGGAATTCGCAGTGAGTTCATACAATTTCTAACCACAAATTTGATTTCCTCATAGGTGACATCTCGTAAATAGATTAGAAATTCGTCACCACCATGACGAACAATGACATCTTCAGGACGAAGGTTCATTTTCAAACGATTAGCAACAGCTTTTAGCAAAAGATCTCCATACCGATGCCCAAGTGTATCATTTACAATTTTAAATCGATCTAAATCAATACTAATAACTGCAATTTGTTCATCTGTGCCTTCAGCTAACGTCTTTTTTAAATGTTCTTTAAAGTATGTACGATTGGGTAACAAAGTTAGTTCATCATAATAAGCTAAAAAATGCACTTTCTCTTCAGCTAATTTCCGTTCACTAATGTCCGTTCTTATTGAAACATACTGATATGGTATACCGTTTTCATTTAAGAACGGTACAATGGTCGTATGCATCCAATAATACTCGCCATCCTTTGCCCTATTTTTTACTTCCCCCTGCCAAACTTGTCCATTCCTAATAGTAACCCACATTTCTCGAAAAAACGTTCTAGAATGATGACCAGAACTTACAATCCGATGGTTTTGACCTAAAAGTTCATTGCGGCTAAACTTAGAGATTTCACAAAACTTATCGTTAACATACCTAATATTCCCCACGGGATCGGTTATGGCAATAATAGATGCTTGATCTAAAGCAAACTTTATATCGTTTAACTCCTTTAATGATTGCTTTAACTCTGTTTCTGCTTTCTTGCTTTTGGTTATATCTTTTGACATAAATAATATGCCAACCCATCGATTGTTTTCATATAAATGAACTGATGAATAGGTAACATCAATATGTAAACCTGACCGTTTCTTCAAAACAGCTTCTTGATTTTCAATTATTTCTTCTGACCTCATCTGATCAAAAATGGTTTCTTTATCTTCAGTTACAAAAGCAGGAAATTCTCTTCCAATCAATTCACTTTCTTGCCAACCAAACAATGTCTCTGCTCCAAAATTTAACAAAGTCACTTTTCCATTAATATCTAAAACAGCAATTGCTAATGGTGAAGATTGGACAATTGATCTAAGAAGGTTGCAATTTCCCCACAGATGATTTTTTGCAATATGTGTAATTATTTCAGGGCCGTTAGTTACCATGATGCATCCTACTTTCATTATGGAATCTCCAATTAATGATCTCTAATAGTTGCCGATAATTCTCTCCTTTTTATATTTTACATTTTTTTTAATTTGAATCTCAAAAGCAATTTTTACAAATTCTTAAACCTTTATAAGTTAGATTAACAAATCTACATGTTAGATTATCTCACATTTACGCTAATTTTTGTTTTCTCTTATGGTATAGTAAATAAAAAGAAAAATATGAATTTAAAGAAAGTTGCTTTAATGGAGAGGAGTAACGCATGTCTTATAAAGATAAAAAAGTAATTACGATTGGTATTGTAAGTGAGCTGACTGGGCTATCTGAACGGAAAATTCGCTATTACGAAGAGCGTAAACTAATCTTCCCAGAGCGCTCCAAAGGTGGTACTAGAAAATACTCATTTCTTGATGTAGAACGACTCGTCGATATTGCCAACAAAATGGAAGATGGAATGCAAACGTTTGAAATTCGAAAAATGGAACAAAAAGAACTCAAGAAAAAGGAAGTTCGCGAGCGTATGTTACGTGGCCAATTAAATGCCGCTTTCAATATGAGGAAATAAGCAATTGAACGATACCGTTTCAATTGCTTATTTTTTTTGTTCTTTTATCGCTTCTAAAGCAAATTATAGGAAAATACATTTCCTCTTTCTACGATTAATTCTTTTTTCTAATCATAAGAAGTTAAGTTTATGGAAAGATATTATGGAACTACTTAAACAACTTGATTTATTTGCATTTTGAAAGGGCTGACTTTTATGTCTTACGACTGTATTATCATCGGCGGTGGAATTGCAGGACTTCAAGCCGCAATTCAATTAGGTCGATATAATCACAATATCGTTATTATTGATAATGGTAGAGGCCGTTCAACTTTGTGTAAAGAATATCATAATTTACTCGGATGGCCAGATGGTGTTAGTGGGGATTATTTTCGAGAAATGGGCAGAAAGCAAACTTTAACTTATGGAGTCGAAATTATTAACGACACCGCAAATACAATTTCTAATGAAGAAAATGGAACTTTTGTGGTTCAATTAAAAAATGGACCATCACTTCACGGAAAAAAACTATTACTTGCTACAGGAATGACGGAACGAATTCCCGATCTTGATGGAATTTATGAGTGTCTAGGAAAGTCCATTTATATTTGCCCTGATTGTGACGGTTATGAAGTATCTAAACAGAAAACGATCGTTATTGGGTCGGGTAATAAAGGAGCTCATCTCTCACTCATATTAACCTATTGGACAAATGATATTATCTATGTGAACTACGACCTTGAAGACATTGATCAAGAACTAAAAGTTAAACTCAAAAATAAACATATTCCACTATATCAAGAAAGTATTAGTGAAATGCATTACGAAAAAGAAGGGTATATTTCAGGGGTTACGTTATTAAATGGTTATAAAATTGAAGCTAACCGTGCCTTCTTAGCCATGAAAGGAACAAAAGTTAATTCTGACATAGCAGGTCATATTGGCGTTGAACGATTAGAGAATATGCATATCAACGTTAACCCTCGTACAAAGGAAACAAATGTCCCCAATGTTTGGGCAGTTGGAGACTTAATCAATCACTCCCAATTATTAAGTGTTGCTATTGGAGATGGAGCCCAGGCGGCAATTTGGATACACAAAAGTTTAGTATCTTCCTAAAAGAGGAGCTGGTACATAAATGAAAAAGGTTATTTTGTTTATAGCATTATTAACTGTCCTAACTTACTTGCCATCACAAATATTTGCTAAAGATAATATTTCTTATGAAACTTCAGATAACAAGCCGATACGAGCCGCGATCATTATTGATGATTTTGGTGGAGATGTAAATGGAGTCGATGAATTTTTCGCCTCTAAAATCCCAATTACCGTAGCCGTTATGCCTTTCTTAAAGAACAGTGAAGAACAAGCCATAAAAGCACATGAACTTGGATTAGAAGTAATGCTTCACCTTCCTCTTGAACCTAAAAAGGGAAAAAAATCGTGGCTTGGTCCTAATCCCATTACAAGTGATTTAAGTGACGATGAAGTCAGAAAAAGAGTCAAGGCAGCCATTGAAAGCATTCCTCATGTAGCTGGGATTAATAACCACATGGGTTCAAAAATTGTCGAAGACGAAAAGATAATGCGAATTATACTTGAGGTTGTAAAAGAACATAACCTATACGTAATTGATAGTGGTACGAGTGGTAAATCTGTCATTCCTAGATTAGCAGAAGAAATGAATATCCCTTGGGCTACCCGAGATACATTTCTAGATGATACGCATTCTCCAAGTAGTCACGTTTATAAGCAAATGCTTAAAATGGCTAAAGTAGCCAGCAAACGTGGAAAAGCTATCGGTATAGGACATGTAGGAATAAAAGGCCAGGAAACTGTAAAAGGAGTCCAATCTGCTTTGCCATACTTTAAAGAAAACGGAATCGAAATTGTACCTGCTTCTCACTTATTAGAAACAAAAATTGACAAAGATCCTGAGAATTTCTGGAATGCGGATGAATGAAGGAGGTTTTCCCTTGTTGCTTAAAGAACTATCCACAACGATTGAACAGTTTGAAGCCAAAGATGGTACTACAGTAACCTTTCGTCCTGCTACAATTCAAGACAGCAAAGGTATTGTTAACGCCGTAGAGGAAATTGTTGCTGAAGGTACTTACTTACAAAAGGAAACGGTTCGCAGTGTAGAGGAAGAACGCCAATTTATTAATGAAATGAAATCCAATGAGAATATGTATATTGTCGTTGATATAAATGGAAAAGTAAGTGGGTTAGCTCGAGTCCTTCGCGGTTCACTTGAAATGAAGAAACATACTGGTTTATTTCGTACTTGGTTAACACCTGATGCTCAAGGAAAAGGGATCGGGAAAAAATTAATGTCATACACACTTCATTGGTGCAAATTAAATAAATTTCATAAATTATGTTTAACGGTCTTTGCATCCAATCATGTTGCCGTTGAATTATATAAGAAAGTTGGCTTTGTTATTGAAGGAATACAAAAGGAACAAGTTTGGTTAAATGGAACTTTTGATGATGAAGTATTTATGGCTTACTTTTTTCAGTCAGGTGGTGAAGAAAAATGAAAAAAATCTATCAAGCAGCATTTCTCGTAGGCGGATTTATTTTTTTAGGTTTAGTCATTCTCGTCCTTTCAAACGATGACGAATTAGGAATGCAACAAACTCCACCATCTACCCAAAATTTAGAACGACTTGAACAAAAGGGGATGGACCAAGTGTTAGCTGATGACCTTTCGAAGACGACATCGATGTTCCTTTCACAACTCTCCTTACAACTTGATCGTTGGGCTAAGCAAGATAAAAGTGACCATGAATTACAAAGTGCATTTGCAAAAGAAGTTCGAGAGCACCCACATTTTCATTCTTTTGCAATTGTTGACAATGGAAAGTTATCTGAGACAGTCGGTGAGATAAATGCGAAGAGAGTCAAGCAACTACACCATCAACGTGGTGACTTGTCCTTTTCTGATCCATACAAAATAGATGGTGAAGATTATTTTATGATTGGAAAAAAATTAGAAGATGATAAGATCGTCGCTGGTGAAATCGATCTAACTTTTGTGAAAAACTTTATTAAAGACATGGCATCCGTGGCAGATGCCAATGGAAACTTTTTTGTTTCTGGTAACAATCCAGATGTGCAATGGAAAACAACAAAAGACTTACCCAAAGGAGTATCGGCGCAAACTGTCCCAGAGCTCGATTGGCAAATTGTCGTTCATTCTGACGCTGAAGATGGTGAAGAGCAGCATTACATTGAAGGACAAGCTGTCATTAAACTAGTTGATCAGGAAAACAGTGAATCTTGGATTAAAGAACAAGCCGACTTGTCACTGATCAAAAATAGTGATCCTTATTATGTAATACAATCAGAGACTAAAACAACAGACCAGCTCCTAAATGAATTATCTGCTCACCCAGATATTGAGTTTGTTGAACCAAACTTTTTATTTACAAAGCAAGCAAATGTGACTATACCAAACGATGAATTCTTTCAACCGTATCAATGGAACTTAAGTCAGATTTCTGCAGAAGAAGGCTGGGAAGTAACAGACGGTTCAGAAGGAACAACGATTGCTGTATTAGATACAGGGGTTGACCCTGAGCATCAAGATCTAAAAGGCAAAGTTCTCCAAGGGTATAATGCATTTGATGGTACAGCTAGGTCCAATGATCAGCACGGACATGGAACACATGTTGCAGGCATCGCTGCCGCTATCTCTAATAATGTAACAGGAATTGCTGGTGTAGCCTGGCAAAATAACATTCTGCCTGTGAAAGTTCTAAATGAACATGGAGAAGGTTCATCTTTTGAAGTTGCACGAGGAATACGTTGGGCTGTTGACAATGGTGCACAAGTGATTAATATGAGCCTAGGAGATTATCACAACTCTTACATCTTACATGATGCTATCAAATATGCTCACAACAATGATGTTGTATTAATTGCAGCTAGCGGCAATGATAACGTCAGTGATCCTATGTATCCAGCCGATTATAAAGAAGTACTTACTGTTGCAGCAACTGACGACAAACGTGAACGTGCATTTTTCTCTAATTATGGTCACCATATCGATGTTGCAGCACCAGGGGAACATATACCGAGCTTATTTCCAAATGATAACTACGTGATTATGTCAGGAACTTCGATGGCCGCACCCCATGTCGCAGGTTTAGCGGGTTTAATCCGCTCTATTGATCCTGAACTAACGAACGAAGATGTCTATGAACTCATAACGTCAACGGCAATCGATTTAGGTCAAAGCGGTCGTGATCCGTATTATGGTGCAGGAGAAATTAATGTCGGTGATGCGTTACGACAGTTAACCAACTAAACACAACAAATGAAAAACAAAGAATATCGCCTTTTATTAATTCTTTTACCATTTTGCAAAGCGAAAAGCTTTTTGTCAGAATGAGACAAAAAGCTTTTCATATGATAAATCTATTTAACCATAAATCCCGTTCCGGTTCGTACTGGCTTTTTCTCAACGAGAACGACTTCTTTTATCTTTGGTAACTTTAAATACTCTTTCTCTACCTCTATCTCAGCTAAGTTAAATGCTGCTTCTTCCTCTTTAGCCGCTACAATTACAGTGACAATGGTATCTTCCAACGTAACTTCAAAACGAAATAGATACATCGGTTTTATGCATGTGCCGTAAGAATTTGATCTAAACTTTCTTGAATGGCATCAATACCAACTCGCTGACTAAACTGATAGAAGTTTTCTTTTGGTTGTTTCTTTTCCTTAAAGATAGACAATAATTGTTCAAGTACTACATTAAGCTCATCTGCATCCACTTTTCCTTTAAGCTTCTCATTAAATTGAGCGACCTCTTTTTCTAACGTACCGCCAACATAAATTTCAAACGCTTCAACCATCCCTTTATCTGGGGTTTTCATTTTGACACCTTGGAGTCCTATATCTGCAATTTGACGTTGACCACAGGAATTCGGACAACCCACCATATGGAAACGTACTGGAACATCAAGCTCTATTTTAGTATCTAGATATTCTGCAACTCGTCTCATTCTTTCTTTCGTTTCAACGATTGCAAGATTACAATATTCAATTCCTGTACAGGAAACAGAATAACCAATAAAACCTTTAGGATTTACATGGATACGTTCGAACAATTTTTCTCGCAAAAGCAGATCTACCTTTTCGTTTGGTACATTTGGCACAATCAAATTTTGCGAATTACATGTGCCGATTTCACCATTTCCATATTCTCTTGCAATTCGGGCAAGGTCAAACCATTCAACCGAACTCATACGACCTACTGGTACATTAAACCCTACATAACTTAACCCTTCTTGTTTTTGCGGGTACGCACCATAAAAATAGCCTGCGTTCCAATCTTTTACTTGACATGTTCCTTTTGCTGGTAATTCACCATAATACTCAACGAGCTTATCTTTAAATTTCTCAACACCCCAATCAGCAATTAAGAACTTTAAACGGGCACGATGACGTTTCTCACGGTAACCATGATCACGGTAAACCGAAGTGATCGCAATTGCTACATCTTTAACTTGCTCAGGTCGAACAAAAACATCAAGCTCTTCTGCTAAGTATGGTTTCGCAGATAGTCCCCCACCTACTTTAACATGGAAACCAACGACTTCTTCACCATCGATTTCTTTAGTTGCTGGTGTAAATGCTAAACAGTTGATTTTGTCATTTCCTGCATTATGTACATTTGCTGAAATTGACATTTTATATTTACGTGGTAAGTTCGAAAAGTCTTCATTTCGCTGGAAGAAACGGTATACGTCTTCAACAATTTCACGTGTGTCAAATAGTTCATTTGGATCAATGCCCGCTAATGGATTACCAACAATCGTACGAGGAATATCTCCACAAGCTCCTACCGATGAAAGGCCGACACTTTCTAAACGTTTAAAAATATCAGGCATTTGTTCAATTGTTAACCAGTGATATTGAATCGCTTGTCTCGTTGTAATATCAATGACATCTCGACCATAATCACGCCCAATACCAGCTAAAACTTCAGCTTGTTCGTTTGTAATAATTCCAGATGGAATGTTCACTCGCATCATAAAATAACCGTCTTCTTTCGGCTTTTGCAAATAAAGACCCGCCCATTTAAACAGGCTCCACTCTTCTTTTGGTATTGATTCAAAGCCTTCCTTTGCATATTTATCAATATCATTTAAGATTTCGAGGCCATCTTTGACTAACTTTAACTTCTCATCTTTACTTATCTTCTCATCGTTAGCCCACGTTTTTTCATAAGCCATTCTTTCTTCCCCCTAAAACTTCTGTATTATATAATTTGTTTGTCCTCTAAGTATTGTACGACACGGTTAGCTGCTTCTTCAATTGTTAATTTATCCGTTTCGATTAATAACTCTGGAGAAATTGGCTCTTCATACGGTGAACTAATCCCAGTAAATTCTGGGATTTCTCCTGCTCTGGCCTTTTTATATAACCCTTTCGGATCTCTTTCTTCACACTTTTCAAGTGAGCATTTGACATAAATTTCTACAAACTCATCTGCTTCAACGATATGCCGAACGTTATCGCGGTCTTCACGAAAAGGAGAAATAAACGCAGTACTCGTAATGACACCTGCATCTACAAAAAGTTTTGCTACTTCGCCAATTCGACGAATATTTTCTTTACGATCATCATCACTAAAACCTAGACCTTTATTCAAACCGAGGCGGATGTTGTCCCCATCAAGAACATAACTATTGATATTCCGTTTGTATAGCAGATGATCTACAGCATTCGCTAACGTAGATTTACCAGAACCCGAAAGACCCGTAAACCACAAAATAGCACTCTTATGTTTATTTTTATCTTGTCGCTGAGATTTTTCTATAGTCGATTGATGCCAAACGATGTTATTACTCATTATTCCACTCCTCATATATATAAATTCATATCGTTTTACTATGTTTTAAAATCAAGTAAAGGTTATCATAGTCATTGACTGATCTTATATTCCCCCACCTTGATCATGTAAGGCACGCTTTTCCTTTTTAACAGCCCGAGCCAAGCTTATCGAGCCTACTGTTGCAATAAATACACTTACAATGACGACAGCTGTGTAAAAATCAGCTTGTAAGAAGACGAGAATTAACCCATAACTCATTACTAATGAAAAAACCGGAGAAACTATCCATACTTTAATAATTTTTTTTATGATTCCCTTTTGCCATAATTGGAAACCGTTATCCGCAGTACCAATTCCTACAATTGCAGACGTAGTCACTTGTGTTAACGGTACAGGTAATCCAAATAGAGAAGCGACAATAACTAACGTACCACCTGTCGTTGAAACAGCCGTTCCTTGCATTAAAGAAAGTTTTGTAATCTGCTTTCCATTCGTTTCTAATACTCGACCACCTAAAAAAATAGCTCCTAAACCTACAAACAATCCACCAACGATTACTGCTGTATTAATATCAATTAGTCCAGCTCCAACTAGTGGTCCTACAGCATTTGCTACATTATTCATTCCTGCTGCATAGGCTTCTAAACACCCTGCTAAAATTAACAAGACTACCAGGACTTTTTTCCACTTTCCTTTTCCTGTTAAGCTAGGATACTTTTTCTCTAGTTTTGTAATAAACTTTCCTGATACATAAGCTAATATAAAAGCAACAATAGGTACTATTACCCAGAACGATACGATAACTAGTAGTTTTTGAAAATACAGTGCTTGAAAGGCAATACCAGCACCTACAATTGCACCAACAACAACTTCACTTGTGGAAAGAGGTATGCCTAGTAAATTAGCTATAAACAAAGTTAAGCAAGCTGATCCTAAAATGATGATTACTAACTGAACGTCTATGATCGAGGAGGGTATAATTCCCCCACCAATCGTTTTTACCACTTCACCACCGGCTAAGGCCCCAACAAATGCACTTATTGCAACTAATATCATCGCTACCCTCTTTTTAGGAATAGCTCCACTTCCGTAAGCAGGTCCCATCGCTGCAGCTGTACCACTTGCACCAATATTCATAGCAAAGAATAAAGCAATAATATAAGCAATTGAAATTAGTAACATATTCCAATCACCACCTCAGCGCGATGATGAACTTTTCTCATACTAATCTCTTCTCCTTATGCATGAATCTTGCTCATGCCACGAATTAATACTTCTACAACCTCTTTACGACTAAACTCAGGTGGTGGAGTTTGACCATTGCTTAACATTTCGCGCACCTTTGTTCCTGATAAAATGGCATGAAGTTCTTTACCGTGCGGGCACGTTTTCGTACTCGCCATATTACCGCACGCTTTGCAATAAAAACTATGTTCAAAGAAAAGTGGTGTAATTCCCAGTTCTTCTGAAGTAAAGTTTTTAAATATTAATTGTGCGTCATAAGTACCATAATAATCACCAACACCTGCATGGTCGCGCCCGACAATGAAATGTGTGCAACCATAATTTTTACGAACCATCGCATGGAAGATCGCTTCTCTTGGACCTGCATAACGCATAGCTGCTGGGAAAACACCTAAAAACACACGATTTTCAGGATAGTAATTTTTTAATAGCACCTGATAACTTTCCATTCGAACATCCGCTGGAATGTCATCTGATTTCGTTTCACCTACTAGAGGGTTTAAAAATAAACCATCCACAATTTCTAATGCTGATTTTTGAATATATTCATGAGCCCGGTGTACAGGATTTCGTGTTTGGAATCCGACAACTGTTGCCCATCCTTTTTCTTGGAATGTTGCTCTCGTTTCTATAGGATCAAGGTAGAACTCCTTAAATTTCTCACGCTCAATCCGTTTGACAAGCGTTATTGGGCCAGCAACGTATACATTTGGACGTGAAAATAGTTTAGCGACACCAGGATGAGCTTTGTCTGTCGTACGATACACATTTTCAGCCTCTACTTCTTTATTAGGTTCATACAGTTCAGTTACTTCAATCACACCGTATACTGAGCCGTCCTTCACAAGCTTTACTTGTTCACCAATCACGAGTTGTTGACTTTTTTCTGTTGTTACAGGTAATGTAATTGGAATACTCCAAACATTTCCGTCTGCTAATCTCATTTTTTCTACAACAGATTTATAGTCTACTTGATTCATAAATCCTGTTAGCGGGCTAAATGCACCGTTAGCAATTAATTCCAAATCCGATAAAGAAAAATCATCTAATTCAATTTCCTTTGAAATATTAGAAAAATCGAATGTTTCGTCAATTAAATTGATAAGTTTACCACCATGTGCTTGAATTGTAGTCATTGTCTACTCTCTCCCTTTATTTTCAGATAAATGTAAACCACATTCTGTTTTAGCTGAATTCGCCCAACGGCCACTTCTTGGATCCATTCCTTCAGCTACTTGTGAAGTACAATGAAAGCAACCAATACTAGGATAGTTGTTATCATGTAATTCGTTATATGGAAGGTTATGAAGCTTGATATACATCCAAACTTCTTCTTCTTTCCAGTGAATAAGTGGACATACCTTAATTGAATGAAATCGCTGGTCGATATTCACGTACTGCGTATTACTCCGGGTGGGGGACTGTTCTCTGCGCAAACCTGAAATCCAAGCTGTGTACTTCGAAAGTTCCTTTTCTAATGGTTCAAGCTTACGCAACTGACAGCAACGGTCTGGATTTCTTTCCCATAACTTTTCTCCGTACTCTTCTTGTTGCTGATCAACAGTAAGAGGCGGTTCTATCATTTGGATATTCAACTTTGGATATTTTTGTTTTGCTTTTTCAATTAGGTCATAAGTTTCTTTGAAATGAAAGTTAGTGTCCAGAAATAAGATTGTTGCATCAGATTTCACCTTACTTATTAAATCAACCAATACAACTCCTTCAGCACCAAAACTACATGAATATACCAATTGATCTCCGTACGTTTCATATGCCCACTTTAAAACATCTAGTGTGTCTTTTCCTTTTAATACTTCATTGTTTAAATGTTGTAGTTCTTTTTCAGAAACAGTTTGAAAAGTAACCATTCAACACCTCTCCTCTCAATTGGACTATGATAAAAGGGTTTCTTTAAACAAAACCTTTAAATAAGTACTTTAACACATATTAAATACAGTGTTTTACTATGTTTTTTTTATAAAAATAGGCGGCATTCAGCAAGGAATACCCACAACTGAACGCCGCCTCTAGTTTTTCTAGTCAGCAAGCACTTTTATCGGTTTTATTTTAAGCGAACTTTTTCATTTTTTTCAATTTGAATTATTTTTTCATCTTGAACGACAAGCGTTATTGAGCCATACTTTAAGTCGTTGAGGAGAAGCTTTATTTTTTCAAATACTTTCTCTAGATCCTGATCATTCCTTTTCCCCATCGGCTCTTCCTCCCTATTTTTAATTCCGTGTATCTTTATCAGATTTATATGTTTAATAGCATTATATACATCTTATAACAGGGTGTCAACCGACTTTTTCGAAAAATAAAAAACTGGACTTCAAAATAAAATGTCAGCCACCTCAGCATGAAAACTGGAGTGCCTGACACCTTTTTATTAAGCCCTATTTACTGATTAATTTCACCTGTTACATTGGTAATTTCAATCGTTCCACTTCGATTTTCTAAGATGTGAACGTCACCGTCGACTTGATCAACAAATATCGATCCAGATCCACTTCGTATTTGAATCATTCCTGTTATATTTTCAATATTAATTTCTCCAGAACCGCTAATTAATTTAATATCTCCTGTGCTTTCCATAATATGAACTACGCCTGAATTATTATTAATACTTATGTTCCCTATACTATCCATTAATTCGATCGCACCAGTACCGTCTGTAATAGAAATATCACCTTCAATACTTTCAAGCGTAATTTTTCCAGCACCCTGGTTAAGTGTTAATGAATTAGTTAAGTCTTGTAATCTTAAATTACCACCATCATGGTTTATAACGACTTCAAGATCATCTGGAATAAATGCCTTAATATGAATTCGAGCTTCTACCGGGGACTCATTTCCACGATAGATGTTTGTAATTAAATGAGCACTATCTCCTTCTTGCTCAATTGAAACCGACATGTTATCATCTTGAAATTTCTGCGCCAGCTCTTCTTCTTCACTTCTTGAAGCGAAAGTAGCAACCACTTTAATATCGTCTCGTTTTTCGCCTGTAATTTCTATTTCACCCTCATCCAAATCCATGATTATGCTAGTTAATTCTGATGCGTTTAATGATAATTCTTGTTCTTCTTGTATCATCGTTAAATTACAACCAACTAAAAATAGTAGACCAATTAATACGAATAAAAAGCCAAGTTTTTTCATTGAAAAATAACCTTCTTTCACCCTTTATCTATAACGGCTATACAATACCACAAGGTAAATTACGTGTACAGTGAAAACTTAGCGTCTTTTTATAAGGTCAGAAAAATGAACAATCTCAGCTGGTTGTTTTTTCATAGCAATAAATTCCGTTCGAAATCCGTCTTTTTCTCTTTTCAAAAACGTTTCTTTTGTAATAGGTCTCGGCGCTGACCAAGTTAATGATTTAATATTTTCCCACGAATCATGAGTAATAATCTCTTGTTTATAGTAGTAACAGTTACCTGAAGGATACTGCTTACATATATACTTCACTGTTTGTTTGGTATGCATTAGTCGTTCAGCTCTCTTTTCGTTATTTCATATAGTCTAGTCTGACCAGCTTTATGCATTTTCAAACGAACACTTCCTTCTCTTTCAAAACTGCTTCATTAAGGCTTTATCAGATTTAAAGTAATTCATATTTTTCTTATCATCAGTCAACCCTTTACCTACATATAATAATTGCGGAAGCGCTTTCTATTGTTCTTGACAAAATTTTCTGTTCCTCATAGTATTAAATTGTGCACAATTACTTCGATTGACAATTTTTATAGAGAAGAAGTGATGCTGATCATGCTACAAAAGTTAAAGAACAGTAATATTATGGATAAAGAAATCCAAGAGCTAATGATTTCAGCGGACAAAGTTGCTAACGTCCAATTAGGAAACCCTCTAGAGCACGCCCTTCTTGTACTTATTAAATCTGGTTACTCTGCAATTCCAGTTCTAGATTCCTCAAATAGATTGCATGGACAAATTAGTAAGGCACTTATTTTAGACTCTATTCTAGGACTCGAGCGAATTGAATTAGAACGACTAAATGAGCAGCGTGTAGAAGATGTAATGGAAGTCAAAATACCATGGATTAATAAAAACTCTACATTTTCTAGAGCATTAGCGATGTCTATTAACCATCCATTCATTTGCATACTTGATGATGATCGCTCGTTTATCGGAATATTGACCCGCAGATCCATCTTAGCTTTAATTAATCGCTATTTACAAAAATAAACATTTTAATAAACTGATCCTCTTCAAAGTGATCAGTTTATTTTTTACGTGGTTGGAGATAAAGGACATCCCCTCTTATTTATTGTTAAATTTATCATTTCAATTGTATTTCCAGAGATGGTCCTAGGATTAGAAACAATTTTAACCTTTGGAAAAGAGGTGATTTGAGATAATTATCAGCTGTCTTAAAAAAATCCCAAACTTCTGTTAGCGGAGTGTCAATCATTGTTTCATATATAAATCTCCTATTACCCAAAGATAACCCCCTCAATCGTTTATCGTTATTTGTAATTTTATAGTACAATACATGTTAGAAAACACTATTTTTATATAAACGTTAGTGATGTTATCACATTTCCTCTTTTCCTAAAAAAAGAACTGAATAGTTAACATACAGTATGAACGGAGGTTAATCATGAGTTTTCGATTTCAAAAACGTGTGCGAGTGGCACCTGGTGTACGTCTAAATATAAGTAAGCGAGGTATCAGTACTTCTATTGGACCTAGAGGTACTAGTTTAACGTTAGGAAAACGTGGTCTATACGGTAATGTTGGTATTCCAGGAAGTGGACTTTCGTACCGAACACGAATTGATCGTCGTACTGGTAATCGATTATTTAATGTTTCTCATCGCCAAAACACGTATGAAGATGTTCAATTATCGTTAAATCAACAAGATAATAACATTCAATTTATGACTAAAACAGGTGACCCTCTACCAAGTTCATTAGAAAAAAAACTTTATAAAGAGTTTTCATCTGAAATTGAGGAGGTGTATCGGGAAAAAGAACAACAAGTTAACGCACAAACTGAGCAACTATTACAATTACATCATCAAGTATTCCACCCTTTTACCTTTAAAGAATTACAACAATTAATTAATAAGACTGTTTCATTTGACGAACAGCCACCTGATCAAAAAACTATATACCAAAAAGTGAAACAAGAACATGAAAACCAACTAAATTTACTAACAAGATTATCTTTATTCCTCCCTTCTAAAAGGAAAGAATTTGAAGAAACCATTTCAACAGAAACTGAACAAATTTTCCATACTGAAATGGAAGATTATCATGAACAAAAAACACTATATATAGAGGAAAAACAAAAACGTGAACGTCTTCTGAATGCTATTTTACAACATGATTCACAAGCTACCGAAGAGTGGCTCGCATTACATTTAGAAGAACTTGATTTTCCGTTAGAAACAAATGTAGACTTTCAAATGTTAAACGAAACAACCATTTATTTTGACGTTGATTTACCCGAACTTGAGGAGGTACCATTAGAAAAAGCAACTATTCTAAAATCAGGGAAACTTAAGGTGCAAGAAAAATCACAACGGGAAACGAGAGAGCATTACGCGTTAATGGTGGGAGGTACAGCACTGTATTTATGTTCGTTTGCCTTTGCATTTGTTCCAAACATTGATACCGTTGTAATTTCTGGATATACTCAACGACTAAATGAGTCAACTGGTCATAAAGACGATACATACATCTATAGCTTAATCGTAGAACGTGATCGCTTCTATTCATTAAACATGAGCGCTGTTCACCCTATATTAGCTTTCGAAAATTTTAAACATCGGTTAAACACAACAAAAACGTTTATATTTAAGGAAATTGTTCCTTACTCTCCAGACGAGTTTGTAGAGTAGATATATATCATGAATAATCACTTTAAACATCTATTTTTGGGGATGATTAGTGCTCATCTATTATTATGGGCAAGTTTTTATTGGCAACCTTTCACATTTTGGATTGTCTTTCCATGCTCTTTATTTATTTTAATTGGAATAGCTATCTTTTTAACCCCTGTTGATATGCGTACTGTAACACCATTTGACTATATACTAGCTATTGGTTCAGGCGTTGGTCTTTATATAATTTTTGTTTGCGGGAAATTTTTGATTGAGTGGCTTAATCTACCCTTTCTTGATCAACTTACAACTCTTTATACGCTCGTACAACCTAAAGAGTGGTGGCAGTTTGCATTACTCTTTCTAATTGTTATTCCAGGGGAAGAAATATTTTGGCGAGGATTTGTATTTCAAAAATTACTCAATTGGTTGAGGCCTACTTTTGCCATTGCCTTGTCATCGGTTCTGTATGCTTCGGCACACATTTATGCAGGAACAGTTCTCTTGTTAGTTGCCGCCCTCGTTGCAGGTCCAGTCTGGGCATATCTTTATTATCGAACAAAGAATATCGCCATTGTAATATTATCTCACCTGATATTTGACCTCCTCTTGTTAGTTTGGTTACCACTCCTTTAAGGTTTTTTGTGTAAAAAAGAAAAGAAGAGGATGGCTCGCGAGTAGTCATCCTCTTTTTTATGCATAGATATTAACAAGTAACCCTTTAATTTCTCCAACCATATCTAAAATTTCTAACCCTTTTCTTTGCTTATCTAAAACGGCATTCGTTAAATCAAGAAGTTTTCGATCAACCTCTTGTACAACTTTATATACTTTCGTTCGACCCCGACGATTAAAACCACGTTTCTCCTCTAAACGCAGTCCCAGCTCCACCGCGTCTTCCATAAATTCTTTTATAAGTGCCTTGTATTTTCGAAGTTCATCTACAGTCCGGGTTTCAGCTAATACCTTTCCTTGATCATCAATCTTTTGCATCAATTGATGGACACGCTCGTACGCTTTTTCATCCCGCTGTTTGCCCATTACTTCAGAAAATGAAACAGAAGCGGTTGGTCCTTGGTTTTTGGGCTCGACTTTATTTAAATTCGCTCTGCCAATTCGTTGAACGTCCATGACTTTACCGCCTTCACTTCGTTTTCTTTTCTCATTTTATCACATGTTTGTCGAAACGATAAGTTCAAGAAAAATGAAGACTTGACCTTTTTTGACCAAGTCTCCAGAAGTATCCACTATTGTAGTAATTGAAGAACACCTTGTGGTAATTGATTAGCTTGAGCAAGCATTGCCGTAGCCGATTGGTTAAGGATATTATTCTTCGTAAACTCTGTCATTTCAAGTGCCATATCGGCATCACGAATACGTGATTCTGCAGCGCTTAAGTTTTCATGCGTTGTTTGTAAATTGTTAATCGTATGTTCAAGACGATTTTGGATTGCTCCTAACTTAGAACGATTTTCTGAAACAGTTTTAATAGCTGTATCGATTTGATCTATTGCATTATTAGCATTTACATGACTGTCAACCGATATATTTGCAACTCCTAATGTTGTGGCATCCATTTTATCTATTTGGAGGTTAACCTTCTGATTACTATTTGCTCCGATTTGGAAGTCTATCCCTGGAGCCGCCATAGTTCCACCATCTAGTATTTTTTTCTTATTGAACTCCGTTTTCTCAGAAATACTTTTAATTTCATCAACGAGCTCATCAATTTCATTTTTTATGGCTTGTCTATCCTCTGCTTCATAAGTATCATTTGCTGCTTGCACCGCAAGTTCACGCATTCTTTGTAACATTGCATGAATTTCCTGCATCGCACCTTCTGCTGTTTGAATGAGAGATACTCCATCTAATGCATTTCTTTCTGCTTGTTTTAATCCACGAATTTGTGATCGCATTTTTTCAGAGATTGCAAGGCCTGCCGCATCGTCTGCTGCACGATTTATTCTTAGGCCAGAAGATAACTTTTCAAGGTTTTTCGATGTAGAGAATTGATTTTGATTTAAGTTACGATAAGCATTCAATGCTTGAATATTGTTATTAATTTTCATAATATTAGAGCTCCCTTTAAAATTTAGTTATCGTAAATTGAATTTTGCTCATAAGCATTCGCTTTTTGTTTAATCGTTTTTGATTGAATATCCCTATTGTCTACCAATGCTTTAGACCATGCAGAAGAAATGTTAGTTAAAAGTATTATAACTTCATCTATAATAGCAACATCTTTGTATATATTAGCTTTTATTAAACACTCTGCCATATAGTTATAAACTGCTTCTAATTGATCCGCAATAATACCTGCTTCATAATTTAAACCAGAACCTAAACGGTGTAGTATATCGTTCGCCTTTTGAAGCTTACTATTTGCTAGACTATAGTTTTTTTCTATAATGGCCTCTTTGCTTTCTTCAAGATTAACAATGCATGCTTCATAAAGGAGTGCCGTAATTTCTTGTGGGGATTTCTTATGAAGTGCTTCCTTTGTAATAAGTGACACGCATGCCCCTCCCAACTTCAATTATCAATTTATATATGCTTATTATCGGTAGAATTTTGTCAAAGTTTAATACTTTTTCTCCATTTCTTCGATAAGAAGTAAAATTTCAGCCATAACCGAATACAATTGTGGTGGAATATTATCGCCTAAATCCATATCTAGCAAGTTCTCTACTAATAAAGGATCTTCTTGCATATGAATATTATTTTTTTTAGCTAGATTAATAATTTGATTAGCGACATCTCCTTTTCCTTGAGCCACTACTTTTGGAGCACCCCCGTCTTCCTTATCATATTGAATCACTGCAGCTGTTTGTCCATTCGTTGCACGCCGCTGTTTATGGTTAAAGTGTTTAGAGATCATCATATTTTGAAATCAAAGCCTTTCTCTGTATATATTGGTTGTTGGGTTGTTTTTTGTACATCATTAGCATCGGATGTAGACGCTTGGTTTTCTTGAGTTGAAGACAGTTTCGTATATTTTATTCCATTTACGCTATAGCCAATCTCTTGAATATTATCTATACATTGATCTACGAGAGGTTCCATGCGCGTTTGGAACATCGGTTGATTATTCTTTAACGTAACAGATAAGTTTCGATCAACGACAGAAACCATAATTCCAACTTCACCTAGTTTAGGTGTATCTATTAAAAAGTATAGATTACAGTTTTCCCAATCGACTTGCTGTCCTTCATTTCTTGAATTAATAAAAACTTGCAGATTCTCTACTTGTTCTTCTAGTAAAAATGGTAAGTTAAAAAACATACTTTGTAAGTTTCCTTGGTCAGACTTACTCAAAAGCTGTTGACCCGTTATATTGTTTAAGACCTGATTAGCTTGTTGACTGAGGCGACTACCTTCCTCTTCTCCTCTCATCAGCGTCATTAATGCTGTCTTTAAGTTACGCTGATTGGCTTCTTGTTGAGCTTGATCGCGTGGATTAGTTAGCATCAATCCAAGTTCACTGTCACGATTTAAGCCTAGACTTCGAACCATTTCAAAAGCTTGACGAGCCGACGCTTCTTGCCCATATGAAGGCTTGAGAATATCATTCATTTGATTCATAATGTGCTGAGTTGGCGATTTGGAATCAAGGTGTTGACGTTCATTACTAATAAAGTGCATTACTTTTGTTTCTGAAGGTTTAAATTGCAAGCGTTCAACAAGTCCCTTTACCTCTTGAACGATCCGATTTGCTTCTTGAAATTGTCCTTTTGAGAGCAACTTTTTAGCTTCAGCCAATTGACTACTAGCTTGCATTAACCTTTTTTCTGTTTTCATGTCCGTTAGTAACATCATTTCACTTTTTAAAATAGCGTTATCTAGTTGTTTTATCGATGTCTCTAGCAATGGCTTCACTTGATGTTGTGCTTGGTTTTTAAATTGATCAATTAGTCTATTGGCCACATCTAAATTTCTTGAAATCTCCCGTTGAAGATTTTTAAAATCAGCAGCAGCTTGAGCTAACTTTTCAGTAATCGTTGTTACCGCAATATCTTTACTATTTAATTGCATACTGGTCTGGAAATGCTCATGATTTATATATTGATTTTGCTCAACGGGTTGTCTATTCGATTCTGGTGTAGGAACTTGCTCGCTGGCAATCGCTTGTTTTTCAAGTTGATTTAATGTTTCTAATAATTGTTGTCTTGCTGCCATTTCTCTTCCTTGACTTAGTAGCTTTTTACTTTCCTCAGTTGCTTGTATCACTTTTTCAACAATTTGTACATCACGATTCGAATTTTGATTGATTTGTACTTTCACTTGTTCAATCACTCGTTCAAAATTCGCTTCTCTTTGAAGTAGTTGTTGCATTTGCTGGAGAGTTTCACTGAGTCGCTGATCAGTAGGTTGACTTTGTACAGTTGAATTCACTGAAGCTTCTAATCGATTAAAACCTACAGTTTCAGTTTTCCCTGTAGCACGCTCGATATTTTGTAGAGCTTTTAATATGCGCTCCCTTGCAACGGTTTCAATTTGTTGAGTTTGATTAATCACTCTTTCTACTTGAAACTGTATATTACGATCTACCGATTGATTAGAAATATGATGACGAAGTTGTTCTACACTTCTTTGCATATTTTGATCCCGTCCAAGTTGTTCTCTCACTTCTCGTATAACTTCGCGTGATCGAGTGTTATCTGCCGTCTTCGGTTGATTGTTTAGCTGCCTCTCTATCGTTAGAAGAGATTGAACCATGCGATCTTGACTCACTTGTAAAAGTTGTCGTGTCTCTCTACTCGCTTTGTCGAGAACTTGTACTGTTTCACGACCGACCGCTGGGTTATTTACGATTTGTTGGCGGACTTGCTCCACCGCTCGTTGTACATTCGGTTCTCGTTGAACTTGCTCACGCACTTGACGGGTTTGATCGCTCACTCGTCGGTCCGCTGCGAGTCGTTGTTCTACATTTCTCAGATTTTCTGTTGCTTGTTGACGAGAAGCACTTCCTTCTATACGATTTTCACTTGGTACAGACCCTCTTGAACTTCCTTCGTTACGCTGATGTTGTTCAAACTTTCGCACGGCTTCATTTACTTGACGTTCTCTATTTTGCCTTGCTTGTTCATTCTCTCGTTCAAGTGTACTATTTGGAGTGACCTCTTTTGAAATTTCAGATAAAACTTGACCAATCGGCCGTCCATGGATGGCTTCATGAACAGCACGAATTTGTGCAGAATTTACTTCTAACCTTTTATTTCCCATAACCTCAATCGTTTGTTGCCGTTGTACTAATGTACCCTGCTTCGAATTAAGATATCGTTGCAACTCTTGAACTGCTTCTCTAGTTAAAGGTACACCTTTGTCAAGTAATACCTGTGCAGCTTGACGTACTTCGGTTGTAGGAGGTTGAGCCGCTCCAAGGTTTCGTAGAACACGATTGATATCTTTTTGATCACCTTGTTGAGAAACTGTTATACTTCGTTCTTCACCGATGGAACGAACAGAAGGAATATCTTGTCTATTCTCCCTTACTTGAATAGTTACTCGGTCCCCAGCAGGTGCACTCCCTTCCCATCTTGTATGAACTTCTCGTCCACGAATTTGTAATATAGCCTCATTTCCAGGCAAACGCTCTTTAACTGTTGCTCGATAAACTTCGCCTTCACGTAAGTTTAGCGTACGATCTGATGTCTGTTGTGCAGCGTTTGTTTGATTAGTTATTTGCATCTTAGTTCCTCCCGTACATTATCTCTATCTCTAATATCGGTCTAACTTTCAAAAAGGTTTATGAACAATTTTTGGAGGATTTTTATTTATGCTTATTTTTTTACTTTAAAAAGGAAGACCCTCTTTAAAATATAGTAAAAATGGGTGTCATGCCTTACTTTAATTTCTAAAAAAACAATAAAGATTAACAACTCAAAAAGGATGCGAGTTATACAATTTAACTCACACCCTTTTGTTCAACACCCACTTATACAGTTAGAAATTGTTTCGATTCTTTCTATACAACTGCTCGTGCAACGTGTACTCCATTTGCCAACTTGTCCTAATCCACGTGTAATACCTGCCCCATCTCCTCCAGCTACATACAAGTGTTTATTAAATCTTGCATAATTACATTTGACGTTTCAACTCGAACACCTTTAACTTTCAAACCCTGCTGGTGGTGGGTACTTTTCTATTTTCTTTTCATTAATTAAGCATCTTCTACTATAAATGAAATGACCTTTGTCTATTAAATAAAACTCCTAAGTTAGGATTTGAGTTTAATAGTTCGTAAGCAGTAAAAATACCAGCTGGCCCTGCGCCAACGATAATTACATCGTAGTTATTCATCATCCAGTCACCCTCTTCTCTCATATTCATAACCCTTAATTATACTATTAAATGAGGAGCTGGATTTTAATCTTTATCCGAACGTTTTTTTATATCAATATAAAATCATTCGTTTTTCTCACTTGTAATGCTTGAGTTACTCGTTCTTTCCACCCATTGTACAAATTCTTGACCATAATAATGTTTACAAAAATCCTTCACAAACTCGAATATAGCTTCTAGTCTTTGTTTTTTTTCATCATCTTCGTTCATATAGTCTTCAATAAATTTTGAAAAATGATATGTAAATTGCGATGTTTCCTGGCGTTTCTCTTCCCCTTCTGGTGTTAACATCACGTATGAGACACGTAGATCATTTTCGTCTTTTATCGTTTGAACGAGTCCTTTTGTTTTTAAACGTTTAATCACTTGCATTACTGTTGATAGATCCCACAACCCAACCTTAGCAATTTGTGACATCGAAACTTTTTTTTCAAAATAGATGATCCAGATCATATGCTGTTCTGATTGTGTAATTCCAACTTCTTGAGCAGATTTTTGCCAATCCTCATCTACTACTTTGTAAGTCGCTCGAAAATAATTTAACATTTGATGTATAGTGTTATAATCCAAATTTCCTAACCCCTTTCTCCTATCACTTATATTAAGTATTTATCTATATTTTACTTTTATTCACTTACTTTTCCAGTATAGTGTACCGGAAAAACGCAAAAGAGCCCAAAATATTTGGACTCTTCTGCAAATTTATTTCTATTTCGTTGTTATCGTTTTAACAATTGAAACAACTGCTTCTGCTAACTTAACTAATTCTGAAATTGGCATACGTTCATTTTTCGTATGTATTTCTTCGTAGCCAACTGCAAGGTTGACAGTCGGAATGCCAAAGCCAGCAATGATGTTTGCATCACTTCCACCACCACTTTGTAATAAACGTGGTGTCCTGCCTATAGAAGACATTGCTTGTTTTGCAACTTCTACAACTTCATCACCGTCTCCTAACTTAAAGCCTGGATACATAATATCAATATCAACATCAGCCGTTGTGCCAAAATCTTTTGCCGTATCTTCAAATGCTGCTTTCATCGTTTCCACTTGTTTTTCCATTTTCTCAGGTAGAAGTGAACGGGCCTCAGCTAAGATCTTTACATAATCACAAACAATATTCGTTTGTGTACCACCTTCAAATCTTCCAATGTTAGCAGTTGTGTCTTCATCAATACGACCAAGCGGCATTTTAGAAATGGCTTTAGCAGCAACAGTAATTGCTGATATTCCTTTTTCAGGGGCCACCCCTGCATGAGCTGTTTTTCCATTAACGACAACATTTACTTTTGCTTGAGTAGGTGCTGCTACAATGATATCACCGACAGGTCCATCACTATCTAAAGCAAAACCAAACTTAGCTTTTAGCAAAGATGGATCAAGTTCTTTTGCCCCAACTAATCCTGATTCTTCACCTACTGTAATAATAAATTGTATCGTACCATACTCTATACTTTGTTCCTTTAGAACTTTAATTGCTTCAAGCATAACCGCAATCCCAGCTTTATCATCAGCACCTAAAATCGTTGTCCCATCTGTTACTACATACCCTTCTTTAATCGAAGGTTTTATTCCTTTACCTGGGACTACAGTGTCCATGTGAGATGTAAAGTAAATCGTATCAACACCTTCTTTTGTACCATGTAATGTACAAATGAGGTTACCAGCACCGTGACCTGTTTTACCAGTCGTATCATCTTCATACACTTCAACACCAAGATCTTCGAATTTCTTCTTCAATACTGGCGCAATCAATTGCTCATGTTTGGTTTCGGAGTCAATTTGAACGAGCTCTAAAAACTCATCCACGAGACGTTGTTCATTAATCATTTATCTGCCTCCATCTATCAAGTATCATTCACATTAAATGGTACATGATTTTTTCTTCCATTTCACCTTTTGACGAGCACAATGAAAGAAAAAAATTATTCAGACTTATTCTTTTCACAAAACTCAAACAGAATACCACCTGCAGATTTCGGGTGAATAAAGGCCACTTGGGCACCACCTGCGCCTTTTACGGGTTCATTATTAATCATCTGAATACCCTTTTCTCTAATTTCGTTTATACGTTCTTGAATTCCTGCTACCCCTAACGCAATATGATGAATTCCTTCTCCTTTTTTAGCGATAAACTTGGCAATCGGACTTTCATCATGTAATGGTTCTAATAATTCAATTTTAGACTCACCAATTTTAATAAAAGCTACTTTTACACCTTGTGATGAAACTTCTTCTATCGCTAATAACTCAAGGTTTAATTGCTCCGTATAAAACGGCAATGTTTTTTCGATTGATTGAACTGCAATTCCAATATGATCAATTTTTTTAGGTGCATTTTGTTTTTGCATTTTCTTCGACTCCTATCAAATGATTAATAATAGATTACTACACTATGAATAAATCTAACATGTAGAATATTCTCTAACTTTTGAAGTTTTCCTGCTTTTTTGTCAAACTGAAAGAATAGATGGAATTCTTTTCTTTTCTGTACAAAAAAAGCATCTTGTTCATTAATCTATAAAAAGGTACAATATAAGTAGCATGTCTTTAGGAGGTTACTCATATGTCACGCAAATTTCAAAAAATGATTATTTACGTAATGATCGCAACATTAGTATTAGGGAGTTTACTTACAGGAGCTGCTTTTTGGCTTTAATACAATACGCAGAGGTTAACTCAATACTTACTTGAGTTAACCTCTTCTTCTTGGTTATGGAAGTGCCCCTGCCTCTCTTGCCAGATATTCAAAGCTCTCATTCGTATTGACAATTAATATTTTTGTACCTAGAGGAATTTCCTCATACAATTCTTCCACTTGATTATTTTCCATCCTCACACAACCCGCTGTCACATAATGTCCTATAGACTGAGGAAGATTGGTACCATGTACACCATATATTCTACCGTCAGTTTCTAGTGCATCAAAACCAATCCATCTCGTCCCTAAAGGGTTTTCTTTCGCACCACCTTCTATGTCTTTTTTGCGGTAATAGGGGTTCGGTGCTTTAACAACGATCATAAACTCACCTTCTGGAGTTAATTCGTTCTGTGTTCCAGTAGCAACAGAATATACATTTTGGATAACTCCCTCGTTAATATAAGCTAATTGATTCGTCTGTTTATTAACGATAATGTATGGATCGCCCACAAGTGGATTTTCACCTAATGGCCAAATCGGTGAGACTACGAGCAAAATCGATAAGAAAAGAGTTTGTAGCATTTTTCCGCCTCCAAAATTTGCTCTTTTCCTTATCTTTACTATTCATGCTATTTTTATTCGCTCTTACCTTAGCCGATCTAATGTTTCTTTAATGAATCTTTAATTATTAAGTAACTTTCTAATTCTTGCATCACATAATACAGTGATGACCTAATCTCAAACTCTTGCCGTGTTTGCGGTAATGGCATCTGTTGAAACTCTTCTCTCATTTGAGAAAGTTCATCAAGAAAATAACTCGAAGTATTTACTGGACCAACAGCTTGACTTAATTGATCCAGAAAGCTAGAAATTTTCACTCCTTGGATAACTGTATCATCTAATGAAGAAATAAATGGCATTACTCTCTCAAAAATTTCAAATTGCCTTTCACGCATCTTGAAATAATTATAATACTGGTCTTCATATCTCAGTATATGATTTTCAATGTTTTTTATAGCAATATTCTTAGCTTCCTGAAGCAATTCATAGGTTTCAGTCAATTCTTTACCATCCCATAAATTATTACTATCTCGTAAATAATTTGAGAATTCAGTTAAAATCACTTTGAAATTCTCTTCAATCTTTTTTTGATACATATGTAGATCCTGGCCAACACTTGGCATATATAAATTCATAATTAACGCAACGCCTATACCTATAATAATAAGGTATAGTTCGTTCAAAAAAATCCCGACAGAAACAGTTCCAAGAGTATAAATATGTAAAATGATTACACAGCTCGTCACTATTCCTTCTTTAAGCCTCAGCATAACGGAAAGTGGTATAAATAATAACAACAAGAGCACCAAGGTAATAGGATGGTACCCGATCAATTCAAAAAGGATAAAAGCTAATACGAGTCCTAATAAACACCCCGCAAACCGTTGCCAAGAAATTGATAATGAACTTCTCCGCGTAACTGAAATACATAAAATTGTAAGAATAGCTGCAGATGCGTAAAAATCTAAAGATAGCCATTGGGCGATTAGAATAGCTATCCCAGCTCCTATTGCCGTCTTTAACGTTCGGTATCCTATCTTAAACATGTAGCTCTCCTATCACATAATAATAGAAAAAAGATGGTCACTCAAGACCACCTTTTATTATACGTTAAATGATTATCATTTAACATCCACTCTATTTAGAACATCTTTATTCTATATAAATGAAAGTGCTGAAACCCTTTCTCAGCACTTTCATTTCACATTTTATAAGACCTTTTGTAAAAAGTCACGAGCACGATCAGTTTTTGGTTGACTAAAAAATTCACTCGGTGGAGCATCTTCCAGTAACTGGCCATGGTCAAGAAAAAATACTCGATCAGCCACTTCTCTAGCAAAGCCCATTTCATGCGTAACAATCGTCATCGTCATTCCTGTTTGAGTTAATGATTTCATTACTTCTAAAACTTCCTTAACCATTTCAGGATCAAGTGCGGAGGTCGGTTCATCAAAAAGCATTACTTCAGGATCCATGGCTAATGCTCGAGCAATCGCAACACGTTGCTTTTGCCCACCAGAAAGACGACTAGGATATTCGTTTTTCTTTTCATATAAACCGACTTTTTTTAGAAGTTCTTCTGCCTTAGTGACAGCTTCTGATTTCTCCATTTTCTTAACTGACATCGGTGCATAAGTTAAGTTTTCCAACACAGTCATATGCGGAAATAAATGAAAGTGTTGAAATACCATACCAATTTGTTGCCTTACTTTCAAAATATCAACCTTAGGGCTAGTTAATTCCGTATCATTAAACCAAACCTCACCTGAAGTCGGTTGTTCTAGCATGTTTAAACATCTTAGAAACGTTGACTTACCAGATCCAGAAGGCCCGATAATAGCGACTACTTCCCCTTTATTTATTGAAGTTGAAATATTTTTTAATACTTCAAGCTTCCCAAATGATTTAGATAAATTTTTTACATTAATCACTTCGTTTCAATCTCCTCTCTAGCAATTTCCCAAGAAGAGTTAATGCCATTACTAATACATAATAGATAACTCCAGCAATCAGTAACGGTTCAAAATAGGCAAACGTATTCGAAGCTACGACTTGTGACCTTCTTAGAATATCCATAACCCCAATAACCGATACGATTGCAGACTCTTTAGTTAGAGTAATAAATTCGTTAAATAACGCAGGTAAAATATTTCGAAACGCCTGTGGTAATATAATTTTTAGCATCATTTGATTGTAAGGGATTCCTAATGCTTCCGCTGCTTCTTTTTGACCCTTATCTACTGCTTGTATACCAGCACGTATAATTTCTGATATGTAAGCCGCAGAGTTTAAACCAAAAGTTAAAACCCCTGCTTCATATGCTGAAATATTATAGTCAATTAACTGCGGTGTCGCAAAATAGATAATAGATAATTGCAAGATAAGTGGTGTACCACGGAAAATCGATGTATAAATATCAGATAAAATAACTAATAACTTTACTTTTCCAATCTTGAGTATTGCCAGAAATGTCCCTAAAACTAATCCAATAATTAAAGACACACTAACAAACTTTAACGTGACCCATATCCCTCCCATTATAAAAGGGATAGAGGGCACGATTTGGTTAAAATCCAAATTCATGCCCGTATCTCATTCCTCTCTCGTATATGTCTATTTTATTAGATTTTTATTCGTCAAACCATTTTAAGATTAGTTCTTCTAGTTTGCCATCCTCTTTCATTTTTTGAAGTTCTTCATTAAACGGATCTAATAATTCACTACCTTTAGGGAAAGCAATTGCGGATCCAGCTTCTTCTGTGTGTGGTAATAGGAAAGAAGTTAATTCTGTATTTCTCTCTAAATAACCTTTAGCAACAGTATCTTCGATAATCGCTGCATCAATACGTCCAGCTATTAATTCTTGAATAAGTTCAGGAATACGATTACGCTTTTCAACTTGTAACCCATCTAATTCAGGAGCTAAAACATCTTCAGCTTCTTCTTCTTGAATAGAACCAAGTTGAACACCAAGAGTTTTCCCATTTAAATCTTCTACCGTTTCAATTCCACTATCAGCTTTAAAAACTATTAAGTTATTTGCTTCATGATAAATATCCGAAAAATCAGCACGCTCTAAGCGATCGGGTCTAGGAGTCATCCCTGCTAATACAAAATCAACTCGTCCACCTTCTAAAGCCGGAATGAGACCATTAAAATCCATATCTTGAACTTCAAACTCGTATCCTAGCTGTTCAGTAATATAACGAGCTAAGTCAACATCAAAACCAACAATTTCACCTGTAGCTTCGTCAATCGATTCAAATGGCGGGTAATCTGCGGAAGTACCCATAACAAGTACTTGTTCGTCATCTCCTCCACACCCTGCTAGTAAACCTAATGACAGTATTGCTGTTACACCAATCTTTAATAACTTTTTCATCCTTTTATCCCCCTATTTTTCATAAATCTTTTGTATACTTTCTTACATAAATAACTAATAAATATTCATCTTGATGTATCTTAACACAACTGACTTTGTTTGAAAAGCTTTTTGTATAAATTAAAACATAACTTTATAAATGATCAAAACTTTGGTTAAATAGGAATAATTAAAAAATTCTATTAACTAAAAGAAATACTGGAATATTAATAATCTTAGATACTTATTAAACTATATACAAAATTTCTATACAAATCATAAGATATACCTAAAAATTGATGACTATTCTTAAATAGAATAAAAGGATGACTTAAAGGTGTCCTCACCCTTAAGTCATCCTTTTTAATAAAGTGAAACTTCCATCAGTGAGGGGTTTTCCACTTCCCCCACTGATGGGTAGTTGAGGCCCACACGATGTGGGTCACACAGACGTTGCCACAGAACGTAGCGCCTTTAGTCTGTGTCCATTTAGTCTTTACTGGCAGTTTATCCCCCACTTCTCCTTCTTTGATTTCTCGAAGTCTTGAAGTGGGGTATTACTGCCAGTTGTTGCGGGATAAAACAAGTTATTAGCCTTTAAACATTTCTGGAACGACTTGTAAATCGATACCCCAAACAATTGGTAGATAGAAGTATATAGCAATGACAATGACTACAATGGACATGATATTGATCCAAAAACCTGCTCGTGCCATATCTACCATTTTTAAGTGTCCTGATGCAAAGACAACGGCATTCGGTGGTGTCGCCACAGGCAACATGAAAGCACAAGATGCTGCAATTGCTGCGGGGATCATTAAAGCATAAGGATGAACACCAATTGCCAATGCAAGTGAAGCCATAATTGGCAAGATCATCGTAGCCGATGCAGTATTCGACGTAATTTCAGTAAGGAACATGACTAATGCAGTAACAATCGTTAAGACTAAAATGAAGTGTATTCCGTCTACGACCGTTAATTGATTACCGATCCAAGAAGCAAGACCTGACTCTCTAAATCCTGCGGCAATGGCTAGGCCACCACCAAATAACAGTAAAATACCCCACGGAACCTTTTTTGCTGTTTCCCAATCTAGGAGGAAAGTTCCTCGCTTATTAAGAGAAGGAATAAGGAACAAAATAGCTGCAGCTACAATAGCAATCATTGTATCGTCAATTCCTGGAATAACACCATCGAGTAAGAACGAGCGTGTAATCCAAGAAAACGCTGCTAATAAGAAAACTGCAAGGACAGCTTTTTCTTCAAAACTTGCTTTACCTAAAGCTTTCTTTTGTTCACGAATTAACGCACCTCCACCAGGTAAAGTTTTCATTTTGATCGGAAAAGCCATCTTAACTAAATATACCCAGGCAAAACTAAGTAAAATAATAGTTAAAGGAAGTCCAAACATCATCCAACTTGCAAAAGTAATTTGAATTCCATATAACTCATTAATCACACCAGCTAATATCATATTAGGGGGTGTACCAATTAAAGTTGCTAAACCACCAATAGAAGCAGAGTAAGCTATACCTAACATCATAGCACGTCCAAAGTTTTTATCTTCATTGGCAACACTAACATTTTTCTCTATTAAACTACGGGACACTTGATAAATGATTGCGGTACCGATTGGGACCATCATCATAGCAGTCGCAGTATTCGAAATCCACATCGATAAAAAACCTGTCGCAATCATAAACCCTAGTACTATTCGTTCTGAGCTAGTCCCTATAATAGAGATGATTGTTAAGGCAATTCGTTTATGAAGTTCCCAACGTTCCATAGCAAGGGCAATCAAAAAGCCACCTAAGAACAAGAAAATAGTACTATTCCCATAAGAAGAAGTCACGGCTCCACTATCTAGTGCGCCCGTCAGCGGAAACAAAACAATCGGCAACAATGAGGTAGCTGGGATCGGAATGGCTTCTGTTATCCACCAAGTCGCAATCCAAACTGTACTTGCAAGAACAGCCCTTGCTTCTGGCGTCAAACCATCTGGTGTAAAAAATAACATAATAATAGCAAAAAATGCAGGCCCTAAAATTAAACCAATGAGTTGTGTTTTTTTATAAATTGGATTGGCATTATTATTATTATCTTCATTTTCTTTAGTCTCAACTTTTTTATTTACATTTTGTTGCTGACTAGCAAATGAAAACGTTAATAGGTTTTTCACACGGGAGTGAGATTGCCAAAGGTTATTCCATAGATTTGAAATTAATTGATTACTCATTCGTGTTCTCCCCCTTATGAATATTTTTATAATTCTAAGTATAAAACGCTTTCATTTTTATTTATATTTTTGTACTTAAAGGTATCCTTTTGTTCTTTTTGGTCGCAAAAAAACCACGAATTATGCCATGAATGCAAAAATCGTGGTTTTCTATATTTAATATAGTTTATAGTTTGAATTTATTTGATTTAAGTCAGGGGGGGATTATGTGCCTTACTAAACTGTTTCTAGTTTAATTCCTTCATACTCTTTTATCTTATGAATGATATCCTCAGGAATCGGTTGAGATTTACCTTTTTCATTATTATAAGACACTTGTATTGCATCAGCCGTAACTAAAATATCATTCGTCCCTTCCCGTGCAATGACATATGAGCAAGTTAAACTGGATTTCCCAATCCTTTTTACTCGACAGTAAACATGGAGGAGATCATCTAACTTTGCAGGTTGATGGTATTCTAACGTGATTTTTGCTAGTACGATGTCAAACGTATTTGTTTCAGCTAATTCCATCCAATTTGCTCCTATAACTTCCCTGAAGTACTCTGTAGATGCGACATCCACATATGTAGAATAGTGCGCATTAAATACAATTTTTTGACCATCGATTTCTGAATATCGAACTCTAATGGGGTAATGAAAACGGAAATTATCCAACATAATATCATTCCTTTTTCGTATTATACTAACACGTAACGTATCTTGAGTACATAGTAATCTGACTTTTTAGAATAATTCATTTTTTATCTTCTATTCAACTATCATAAATATTTACTCTAAAATATGAAAAGATTGTTTTACACAAAAGCCTCTTGAATAATTGTATTTTCATTTTTGAATCCATTCATGAATACTCGTGTTATTCTTGAAGTTTAGTTACTTCAGTAATCAATTCTGGATCAATGATTTGCCCATACTTTTCATAGACGGGTTTAAGTGCGTTTCTCCACACCATCTTTTCACTTTCTGTTTGATGATGAATTTCGATTAGATTACTATTTTCGATGCGAGCTAACATTTCAGTATTAATTTTGTTAGAATGTTCACGTAACCATACTGTTACCTCATTCATTGCTTCTATTATACTGTTTTGATGATCAACTGGTAAGCTGTCCCAAAATTTACCATTCATAAAAACAGCGTATCCTAAATAATTATGGTTACTTACCGTCATATAATTTTGTTGCCGATAAAATCCTTTTGAATAAATATTAGATAGTGTATTTTCAGTGCCATCGACAACGCCATTACTAAGCACGTCATATACTTCATTAAAAGGGAAGAGTCGCGGCTTTGCACCAAGTACACGATAAGTATCGCTTAAAGCTTCGCTTGGCATCACACGAACAGAAAGACCTTCAATATCCTCTGGATTTATTATCGGTCTAATCCGATTCGTCACTTGTTTAAAACTATTTTCCCAATAAGTAATTCCATGTAATCCATAATCACTAATGCTATTAAATAGTAACTCACCAATTCTCCCATGAAGTGCATCTTCAACCATTTGCTCGTTTCGAAATACATAAGGTAAATCCATCACAAGCCAATTAGGATCTATTACCGTCACCTCTGAAAGGGCAGGAGCAATAATATGAATGTCCTTTTTCATCAGTGCATCAAATTCAGCTTGGGCTTCATACAACATTGCATTTGGAAAGACTTGCACTTCAACCCATCCATCTGTTTTTTCTCTCACTAATTGAGCAAACATCGAAGCGGCAAGTCCCTTTGGTGTATTTTCAGCAACAACATGACTAAACCGTAATACGTATTTTTCGTTTAACCCTTCTAATTCTTTATCTACTGCTTTTGGGTCCGAGTCAGCTTGATGCGCAAATCCAATATAATGGGCCGTCAACACCCCTACTAATAAGAAAGAACAGATTGTAATTAACCCTCTCATTCTACTCCTCCTACTGCTTCAAGCTATAAAGCTGTATAGGTCGCCCAATGGTACCGTAAGTTAATTCCATTTCTACTTGACCAATTGATTCTAAATAATTTAAATAGCGGCGAACAGTTACTCGAGCTAGACCGACATCGTTTCCTATTTCTTCTGCTGATTTAGCACTTTTCATATCTTTAAGATAACCATGAATTTGGTTTAGCGTGTGTGCATGTAAGCCTTTTGGCAAGGTAACATCTTGTTTTCTGGTTTGTTGGACTAAAACATGGTCTAACTTTTCCTGGGAAACTTTATCGTTGTGATTTAATTGTCCATACACATTTTTATATTGTGTTAATGCTTTTTCTAAACGTTCAAACGTAAACGGTTTAACAACATAATCCACTACACCATGACGTAATAACGTTTTTACTGTGTTTGTATCATTAGCTGCTGTTACTGCAATAATATCGACGTCCACTAATTCTTGCCGAAGTTGTTTAATGAGTTCAACTCCATCTTTTCCAGGCATGTAAACATCTAGTAACACCAAATCTGGTTTCAGCTTTTCAATTTGTTGCCTTCCCATTACTCCAGAGGATGCTACGCCGATAACTGAAAATCCATCAATTTTATCTATAAACATCCGATTTACTTCTTGAACCATCGGATCATCTTCTACTAAGAGTATTCGTATGACTCTTTTCTCATCACGCATAGCCATCCCCCCTTTTTAACGGTAAAGCAATCGAAATGGTCGTTCCTTCATTTTCTTCACTATCTATATCAATTGTACCATTTACTCGTTCTACAATAGATTGAATGAGAAATAACCCAATGCCTCTACCTTCTTTTTGTTTCGTTGAAAAACCACGTGTAAAGATTCTTTCTTGAAATTGCTTAGGTATTCCAATGCCATTATCTGAAATTTGAATAAATAACTCTTTCTCTAATTCTTTGATTAGAACATAAACTGTTTTTGATTCAACATCTGTATTTATTAGGGCATCATAACTATTATCAATTAAGTTTCCCATAATGACGACAAGATCATGGTTAGTTATACCTTCTGGATAATTGATAAAGGAACTAGCCTTATTAATTTTTAGTGCTATTCCTAACTCTTTTCCTCTACTTACTTTACCTAATATTAAACCCGCTACACTATCGTCATGAATTTGTTGCATCAGTATATGCGAAAGGGCATCTCTTTCATCTTTCAACTCAAAAATATAGTCTAATGCTTTGCTCCCCTGATTAAGTTGAATAAGTCCAGCTATTGTATGCAGTTTATTCGAATACTCATGATTTTGAACTCTTAATGCATCAACAAATGCCTGAACGCCTGTTAACTCTTTCGCTAAACGATTAATTTCTGTTTTATCTTGAAAAATAGCAACAACCCCTATTGTTCTTCCATGATCTCTTATTGGAATCCTATTACTTAATATCGCTCGATTTTGAACATAAAATTCTCGTTGGTATATAGGTTCGCCTAATTCTAAAATTTCAGGTAGCCGAGTATCAGGAATCACTTCAGAGATCTGCTTTCCTATTACATCCCCAGTTATATTAAGAATCGCCTTAGCAGACTCATTAAATACTGTAATCTTTTCAAATTCATCAATTGCGATAACTCCATCATGAATAGCATTAAATGTTGCTGTCCGTTCTTCGAGTACACGCGCTAATTCATTCGGCTCCATTTCAAAGGTTTGTTTTTTAATATGATTAGCCAATAGCCAAGCACCCCAGAAACCAAATAATGTCGTAATTATTGTAATAATGATTGCCGTTTGTCTATATTCGTTAATAATATCCGTTAGTTTTGGCAGAACATTCCCAACAACTACAACACCTACTTGTTGACGGTCTCTATCCATAATAGGGACGAACGCCCTAACAGTTTCAGTTCCATCTTCTGCTCTTGCTTTTGAAATATAAATATGTTCTGAAAATGCAGCATTTTCATCACCGCCAGTGAACACTGTTCCTAAACGCTCGGGTATAGGGTGCGTCAATCGAATCCGCTCCATATTCAAAATCACAATATAAGTATGATCGTTTATAACCCTCATTCGTTCAATTAGCGGCTGCAATATATCTGATGCATCGTCCTCTTCGATACTATTCTGCACAGCTTGATTTTGAGTGACTAACTGAGCCGTAATCATCGCCCGTTGCGATAATTCTTCTTCTTTTATTTCATGACTGTAACCAAGTAAGATAATGCCAATGATAATAAGAGCAAAAGCAACAATACCAAAAGCTAAACCAGTGATTTTCCAACGTATGGGTAATTGTAAAAATACCTTCAATTTACTCTCCATTCGACTCTGTTCAACATTTTCTACCATTACTATAACACAAAAATAATGCCAGGAACCTTTAGTACACAATAGAACTAATCAGGAGTCGTTTTTACTAGATATCACATTATCACCTTTAACAATTTATTTGTGTAGCAAAGCTACACAAGGTGCGACTGCCCGTCGCACAAAAAAAGCCTGAAGAAAAATTCTTCAGGCTTAAATGTATGTATTATTAAAAAATGGCGCGCCCACCAGGATTCGAACCCAGAACGCGAGAGCCGAAATCTCGTGTGATATCCATTTCACCATAGGCGCATTTTTTAGCGACAATATTATTATATAGCGAGGTTATTTAAAAGTCAAGATAGAACAAAATATCTTACCAACTATTTTTTACTCTAAAAAATTTTTCTTATCGGATAAATTAGTACCAGGCGCTAGTAACTTACTACTTCATGTTGATTTTACAGTGCGCCTGGATTTATGTTGTTTTTTGCCCTTAGTTAGCTTCGATTGGACCTTCTTCAAACATTTTCTCGAAGCGTTCGTTAATTTGATCATCGTTATACCCATATTTATGTAATCGAACTACAAAATTCTTTGCCCATAGTTCTGTACGTTGAGCCATTTTTTTATATTTTTTAACTAATGCACCTTTAGATTCTTTAGATCTTGCATCAGAATTTGACATTAAATTTTCTACAATAAATAAGGCTTTCCAAACTTCATCTTCATTAAATTGTTCACTACTTTTACTCAGCACATCTAATACTTTTTTATAGTATTGATCAAATTCTTCAAAAGGTATTTCTTCATCCATATTCAAATACCCTTGAATTTGTTTATACAACTCTTCCATGTTGACACCCTTCCTAAACATATTCGGATATTATTATATCACATTTATATATTAGAAAAACACGAATTATCGTTAAGATTAGCTGAATTGATCTTTCAGTTTACTGAAAGGCTTATCAAACTAACATTCCATACGATTGACTCCAAATCAACGATTATTATCAATGTAGAATAATACAGCCTAAAGGATAGAAAACAGGCTGACTTATTCTGTCAGCCTTTAACATCACCTACAATATTGGTCAAAAGCAGCTTCTAATTTTTGGACAACTTCAATTGGTTCATGCCCTTCAATTTCATGACGCTCAACCATCATTTTGATTTCTCCATCTTTTAATAAAGCAAACGAAGGTGAAGATGGGGGATAATCAGTAAAAAATTCTCTAGCTCGTGCAGTTGCTTCCTTATCTTGCCCGGCAAACACCGTAACAAACTGATCTGGTTTATTGTCATAATTCGCCATATATGCTGCTGCAGGACGAGCGATTCCCCCCGCACATCCACAAACCGAATTCACCATTACCAATACAGTTCCTTTTTGACCTAAGGCTTGATCTACTTCCTCAGGTGTAGTCAATTGCTTATAACCAGCATTATCCATATCTTGTCTTGCCATTTGAACAACATCGTTCAAAAAATTAAATTGCATACTTTATCACTCCTTGATGTTGTTTAGTCTGTATTTATTTTACCCGTTTTTTTCAGAACAACCAACTAAAAAGCATTGTAAGTTACTAAATATTTCATCATTGCTAAAGAAATTAAAAAGAACGAGGAACAAACTCCCCGCTCTTTGCTCTTATTGTAAGGCTGTTCTTAATGCTTCAATATTTTTTCTCATTAAACTAAAGTAATCTTCTTCATTATCAACATTTTCTTGAACCAATACTTCTAAGTTATGAATATAGACAGGCTCTGCACCTACTTCATCTTTAACTACTTCAGCCACTTGAGAAGTGAAATTCTGTTCAAACGCTACATGTTTAATGTTGTGCTTTTCAGCATACTCGATAATTTGCTCTAATTGCTTACGAGTTGGCTCATTTGTTGGTGAAAGACCTGAAATTCCCATTTGCTTAATACCGTAACGGTTTTCCCAATAACCAAATCCAGCATGTGACACGATAAATGTATCTTTTTCTACCTCTTCAACCATCGCAGAAAACTCTGCATCAATTGCTTCTAATTCAGTTTTTACGTCGTTAAAATTAGCTTCAAAGACTTCTTGTTGTTCTGGTAACAATTGAACAAGCGTATTTTTAATGTTTTCTGCTAATTGGATCGAAAGAATTGGATCCAACCAAACATGCGGATCTTCATCACCATGGTGGTGGTCATGATGGCCATTCTCTTCTTGCTCGTGATCATGTCCATGCTCTTCTTGCTCGTGGTCATGTCCATGCTCTTCATGCTCGTGGTCATGTCCATGCTCTTCATGCTCGTGATCATGTCCATGCTCTTCATGCTCGTGATCATGTCCATGCTCTTCATGCTCGTGATCATGTCCGTGCTCTTCATGCTCGTGGTCATGGTCGTGAGCATGGTCATGGTCGTATCCTATCAATTCAATTCCTTCAGTTGCTTTTAGTACTAGAACATCTTCATTAGCAACCGTTTCAATGACAGCATCAGCAAAACCTTCCATTCCAGCACCGTTATAAATAAACAAATCACTTTCTGCCACATTAATCATTTCTCTAGCAGTTGGTTCATATGTATGAGCATCAGCACCTACTGGAATTAGATTTGTGACATTAACAAACTCTCCACCAATTTTATTTGTAAAGTTTTCAAGCGGAAATAGTGTTGTAAATACCTCAAGACTTTCTACTTCTTCTATTACTTCTTCTTGTACATTTTCTTCAGACTCCTCTTGTCCCCCACAGGCAGCTAAAAAAGACGATGTTGCTAACATACCTGCAAACAAGCTTACTTTTAGTTTTTTCATGAGTATCCCCTTCCGTAATCATTACGTTTTTCACCTAATGAATTATAACGTAATAATTACGATTTGTAAATTAAAATTTTTTGTCCTTACTAGAAAACATGATTTACCACAAGAATTACGTGAGTTGATGGCTTTTCTTATATTTTATTCTATTATTGCAGTTAAACTTCTTTAAACTATAAAAAAAGCTGACTAATAAGTGTTTGCATCCTTACATGAAAAATAGTAATAGAGTTAACTATATTTCATGCAAGGAAATAATAAAATAACACACTTTCAAGTCAGCTAGTCCAACTAATTTATTATCTCTAACCTTTTCTTATACATTTTGTTTAAGTCTTTTTGTTGTTGAAATACTTTAGGTATTATTTTCTTTAATGCTTTTTCATTCCTCTGTTCTACAGCTTGAACAAACAAAGTTTGAAGTTCTTCATGTTTTTTTAACCACTCTTCTTCAATAACATCACCGTGCATGATTTTCCCACTTTTCATCGCCTCTGAAATCTTTCTTTTCAGTACAGCTTGCTCTTTACTTATATCACGCCAAGCATCTAAATATTCAGGTCTATATTTTTCTGCTAACAATTCATAGTACATGTTTAAATGAGCAGAGAAACCATTGTTAATTAATAAACTCGAGTGTGATCCACAGTCGTTATCCTTCTTTTGTTGACTACCACTACCAATGTCATATGCATAAGTAGCATTTTGACTACTTATCAGTGCTATTACTGAAATGATACATATTAAACCTAATGAAACAACTTTTTTTCTTGTCACCTTTTACACTACTCCTTTTCATTATTATCACGAGTAGAGTGCCCTTTATTACGCCATTTATTCAAGAAAATTACTTTTTTAATTCTGTAAATTCATCTTTTATAATAAAAAAACAAGGGTACCTAAGCACCCTTGTTTTAATTAGTAAATCGAGGTATTTTCTTTGCCGATCTTTTCTAACTTTTCTTTTACACTCGCTAGGAAGCGTCCACAGACAAGCCCATCTAATACACGGTGGTCTAATGATAAACATAAATTAACCATACTACGTACAGCAATCATATCGTTTTCCATTACAACAGGTCGTTTGACAATCGACTCAACAGAAAGAATAGCTGCTTGAGGGTAATTGATAATTGGAGTGGATAAAACAGACCCGAAAGAACCTGTATTATTCACTGTAAATGTGCCTCCTTGCATGTCAGCACCAGACAATTTCCCTGCACGAACCTTTTCTGCTAACTCATTGACTTCGCGAGCAATTCCTTTAATATTTTTTTCATCTGCAAGCTTAATTACAGGAACAAATAATGCATCGTCCGTTGCTACAGCGATTGAGATGTTTATGTCTTTCTTTTGAATAATTTTATCGCCAGCCCACATTGAGTTAAGCTGCGGAAATTCTTTTAATGATTCAACAACAGCTTTAATAAAAAACGGTAAAAATGTAATATTAAATCCTTCTTTTTGTTTAAAATCATTTTTAACTGAATTACGATAGTTAACTAAGTTTGTTACATCAACTTCTACCATTGTCCATGCATGTGGTGCCTCATGTTTGCTTCGAACCATGTTCGCAGCAATTGCTTTACGAACTCCAGAAACAGGGATTTCAATATCACCTGCTGTAACAGGAATATCCACAGAAGAAGTTTCCTTTGTCGGTTTTGACACAGGCGCAGGTGCTGAAACAGATGGAGCAGTTGATTCTTGAACAGAACTAACAGCCGCTTCTGTTTTCGGCTGCGGAATGACACCACTCTCGACAACCGCGAGGATATCTTTACGGGTAATTCGTCCGCCTTTACCTGATCCACTTACTTGTTCAAGATCAATATTGTTTTCTTGTGCTAAACGTAAAACTGCAGGAGAATAACGCTTTTTCTGAGATTGATCACTGTCTACTACTTCAGTAGATTCTGACGATTTCTCTTCTGTTTTACTTGGTTTTTCTTCAGTTGTCGGGGCTGCACCTTCAACTTCAATCGTACAAATGATCGCACCTACTGCTACCGTTTCATCCTCATCCGCTACTAATTCTTGAATAACACCAGTATATGAAGATGGGACTTCTGCATTTACCTTATCTGTCATAACTTCAGCTATAGGATCATACTTGTTCACCTTTTCTCCTGGTTTAACAAGCCATTTACTAATCGTACCTTCTGTAACACTTTCGCCTAGTTGCGGCATTGTAATTTCTGTAGCCATGATTGGACCTCCTTTTCTTAAAACTCTGCTAAATCTCGCATTGCTTTTTCGACTTTATCTGGATTGATCATAAAATATTTCTCCATCGTTGGTGCATAAGGCATAGGAGGTACATCAGGACCTGCTAGACGTCGAATTGGAGCGTCTAAATCAAACAGACATTCTTCTGCGATAATCGCGGAAACCTCACCCATAATACTTCCTTCTTTATTATCTTCTGTTACTAATAGGACTTTTCCAGTTTTCTTAGCTGCTTCCACTATCGCTTCTTTGTCTAATGGATAAACTGTTCGCAAATCAAGGATGTGAGCAGAAATACCGTCTTTTGCTAATTTTTCAGCTGCCTGAAGCGCAAAGTGAACGGACAAACCGTAAGTAATGACAGTGATATCATCACCTTCACGTTTTACATCTGCTTTACCAATCGGAAGTGTGTAATCCTCTTCAGGAACTTCCCCTTTAATTAAACGATACGCTCGTTTATGCTCAAAGAACAATACTGGATCCTTATCACGGATCGCTGCTTTTAATAAACCTTTTACATCATAAGGAGTAGAAGGCATTACAATTTTTAAGCCTGGTGTAGAAGCAAACATTGCTTCTACAGACTGCGAATGATATAAAGCTCCATGAACTCCACCACCGTAAGGAGCACGAATGACCATCGGACAAGTCCAGTCGTTATTTGAACGATACCGAATTTTTGCTGCTTCACTGACAATTTGGTTAACTGCTGGCATGATGAAATCTGCGAACTGGATTTCCGCAACGGGTTTCATACCGTACATTGCAGCACCCACTCCAACTCCCACTATCGCCGATTCAGCTAGAGGTGTATCAATCACTCGCTGTTCACCAAATTGATCATACAAACCTTTTGTCGCACGGAAAACCCCTCCACGTGCACCAACATCTTCTCCTAGGACAAACACTTTGGAATCCCGTTCCATCTCTTCCTTTAACGCTAAAGTCACTGCATCAATGTATGAAATAACTGCCATCGTTTCTCCCCCCTATTCTCCGTAAACATAGTTCATGGCATGCTCTGGGTCAGCATATGGAGCTTGTTCTGCATATTCAGTAGCTTCATTGACCAACACCATGATTCGGTCGTTCATTTCTTTTTCTTTTGCTTCTGTTAATAATCCTAAACCTTTTAAGTACTCCGCAAAAGTGAATACCGCATCCTTCTTCTTCGCTTCTTCTACCTCTTCTTGTGAACGGTATGTGCGATCATCATCATCACTAGAGTGAGGTGTTAATCGATAGGAAACAGTTTCAATTAGAGAAGGTCCTTCTCCTTTTCTACCACGATCAGCAGCTTCTTTTACCGCTGCATATACGGCTATAGGATCATTTCCATCCACAGTTACACCTGGCATTCCGTAACCAATTGCACGGTCGGATACTTTTTCACAAGCTAATTGCTTTTCAATTGGAACAGAAATCGCATACTTGTTATTTTCACACATAAAAATAACTGGTAGCTTATGAACTCCCGCAAAGTTAGCTCCCTCATGGAAATCTCCTTGGTTAGATGAACCTTCACCAAATGTCGTAAACGCTACAAAATCTTTCCCTTCCATTCGTCCACCTAATGCAATCCCTACCGCATGCGGGACTTGTGTTGTTACTGGTGAGGAGCCAGTTACAATTCTGTTGCTCTTTTGACCAAAGTGGCCAGGCATTTGGCGCCCACCTGAGTTTGGGTCCTCCGCCTTAGCAAAGGCAGAAAGCATTAAATCTTTAGCTGTCATCCCAAACGTTAAGACAACTCCCATGTCTCGGTAATATGGTAAAATATAGTCTTTTTCACGATCCAAAGCAAACGCTGCACCTACTTGAGCTGCTTCTTGACCTTGACACGAAATAACAAATGGAATTTTTCCCGAACGATTTAATAACCACATCCGCTCGTCAATTCTCCGAGCTAGTAGCATCATTTCAAACATTTCTAATACCGTATCATCAGATAAACCTAGAGCTTGATGACGATTTTCTGTCATGAAAATCCCTCCTATTATGAATGAATCGCTTTTCCTTCAACCGCTAACGCAGCTTCACCAATAATTTCAGAAAGCGTAGGATGTGGGTGAATTGTATGTGCTACTTCCCAGTTCGACGCATCTAACACTTTGGCTATCGCTGCTTCTGAGATCATATCCGTTACATGAGGTCCAATCATATGAACACCTAGTAAATCATCTGTTTTTTCATCCACAACAAACTTAACAAACCCATCACTTTCTCCAAATACAAGAGCTTTACCAATGGCTTTAAATAGAAACTTTCCTGTTTTTACAGAATAACCTTGTTCTTTAGCATCCGTTTCTGATAACCCTACCGAGGCTACTTCGGGGTGACTGTATATACATTTAGAAACCGTGTTATAGTCGATAGAATCAGGATTTAAACCCGCAATATGTTCAACAGCAACGATACCTTCATGAGACGCAACATGTGCAAGTTGCAAGCCTCCAATTACATCTCCTATTGCATAAATGTGAGATTCTTTTGTTTGGTAAAATTCATTGGTTAAAACAAACCCTTTTTCAACTTGTATATCTGTATTCTCAAGTCCAATCCCTTCCACATTTGCAGCTCGACCAACAGAAACGAGGAGTTTATCAGCAGAAAATGTTTTTTCTTCCCCTTTATGTTCAGCCTTGATCGTAACACCACTCGCTATTTCTAACGTTTCTGGTAACACTTTTGCTCCTGTGACAAATTTAATTCCTTTTTTCTTCATAAGACGTTGTGCCTCTTTTGAAATCTCATGATCTTCGGTCGGTAATATTCGATCACTGTATTCAATGACTGTAATCTCAACCCCAAAATCCGCTAACATGGATGCCCATTCTATACCGATTACACCACCACCAACAATAATCATGGATGTAGGAAGCTCTTCTAATTGCAATGCCTCATCCGAAGTTAATACATACTTTCCATCCGCTTGCATACCTGGTAACATTCTTGGTCTTGAACCTGTAGCAACAAGTACATTTTTCGGAATTAACATTTCATTTTCTTCACCGTTATTCATTTCAACCGAAATCGTTCCTGGAGTGGGCGAGAAAATCGACGGACCTAATATACGACCTGTACCTTCATATATATCAATTTTCCCTTTTTTCATCAGGTGCTGAACTCCATTATGAAGCTGGTCAATAATCGATTGTTTGCGTTCTTGAACTTTTATAAAGTTTAAGGAAACATCACTCGTTTCCACTCCAAAATCGCTCGCTCGCTTTGTCGTTACAAAAACTTCTGCACTTCTTAATAATGCTTTCGAAGGAATACACCCTTTATGTAGGCAAGTTCCACCTAACTTCTCTTTTTCTACTACTGCCGTTTTCAGTCCTAATTGTGCAGCACGTATGGCAGCAACATATCCACCAGTACCTGCCCCAAGGATGACTAAGTCATATTCGTGAGCCATTTATTTACCTCCTAGAATTCCTAATTCGCTGACCATTTGTCCACTAGGATAATGCTTCGCTTTTTCTTCACCATTCATGACACGTATGGCTCCTTTAGCAAGAGCTAACATTTCATCTTCACCAGGGTAAACTAGTATGTCACTAATCCACTCCAACCTTTTCGTAAGTAGTGAAATCAAATGCTGACTAAAGGCTAATCCACCAGTTAAGACGATTCCATTTACTTGCCCATATAAAACAGTACTAGCTGCCCCAACTTCTTTTGCTATTTGGTATACCATCGCTTCAAAATAAAATTCTGCTACTGCATTACCCATATCTATTTGACGTTCAATTTCATGACCGTCCTGAGTACCTAAATAACTTACTAAGCCACCTGCTCCTGACATTTGTTTTAACGCCTGTTCTTTCGTCATTTTTTCTGAGAAACAAAGCTCTATAACTGCACCAGTCGGTAACGTTCCAGCTCTTTCAGGTGAGAAGGGCCCTTCGCCATATAATCCATCATTGACATCAATGACACGCCCTTCTTTATGAACACCAACTGTAATTCCTCCACCCATATGAACGACAATCAAATTCAGTTCTTCATACTTCTTTCCCATATCTCTAGCAACAAGCCGCGCTGTAGCTTTTTGATTTAATGCATGAAAAATACTTTTACGCTCTATCCCTTGGAGACCTGAAACTTTCGCAATTTCATCCATTTCATCAACAACTACAGGATCAACGATAAACGCTGGAATATTTAACTGGTTTGCTATTTCATGAGCTATAATTCCACCGTAGTTTGAAGCATGCCAACCAGAATAACCATTTTTTAAATCCTCTAGTAATCGTTCATTAATAGAGTACGTGCCACTCGGAATAGATTGAACAAGACCGCCACGACCAACAACCGCATCTAATTTTGAAAGGTTAATACCTTCTTCATCTAAAGTACTTAACACCATTTGCTTTCGAAAATTATACTGTTCTTGAACAGTTAATAACGATTGAATTTCAGTTAAACTATGTTCAATCTTCGTCGTAAACAACGGGGTATATCCCTCGTAAATTGCAATCTTTGTCGAAGTAGATCCAGGATTAATTACTAAAACTCTTTTACGATCTTCCATCTGTTCCACCTAACTTATCTACGACTTAAAATATGTTGGCCATTTTGCAAAAATTGTTTTCTTGAATTTCTCATTCTTCTAATTCGCTCTTCCGCCATACGATCTGCCGCTAGGTATGTTGGAATTTTATCACGACTAGAAATTTCGATGACTTTTTCTATGTTTTCATATATACCTTCTACCTTTTTCATCGCACGATCTCTATTATAGCCATACAATTCATCAGCAACGTTAATGACACCACCTGCATTAATAACATAATCAGGCGCATAAACAATTCCCATTTCATGAATGAGGTCGCCGTGTCTCGTTTCTTTTAATTGATTATTTGCTGCACCAGCAATCACTTTTGCTTTTAACTTAGGAATCGTTTGATCATTGATGATCGCCCCAAGCGCACAAGGAGCAAAAATATCACACTCTACTTCATATATATCATTTATATCTACTGCTTTGGCATCGAATTCCTCGACGACGCGTTGTACAGCTTCCTTATTAATATCTGTAACAATTAATTTTGCACCTTCTTCATGAAGGTGACGACAAAGGTTATATGCAACGTTTCCAACGCCTTGGACTGCCACGGTTTTACCTTCTAAAGAATCCGTTCCAAAACCAGCTTTTGCCGCAGCTTTCATTCCTACATATACTCCATAGGCCGTTACTGGAGAAGGATTTCCTGATGATCCAAACGCAGGAGAAATTCCAGTAACATAATTTGTCTCTTCATGAATGAGGTCCATATCTGCTACAGTAGTTCCAACATCCTCAGCTGTAATATAACGACCATTCAACCCTTGAATAAAACGCCCAAATGCACGAAACATCTCTTCGTTTTTATCCTTACGAGGATCACCAATAATGACCGTTTTTCCACCGCCTAAATTTAATCCCGCTGCGGCATTTTTATAAGTCATTCCACGAGCTAACCGAAGCGCGTCTTCAAAAGCTGCTTCTTCACTTTCGTACATCCACATTCTCGTTCCACCTAATGCTGGTCCGAGTGTTGTATCGTGGATTGCGATAATTGCTTTTAGTCCCGAATCTTTATCTTGACAAACAACAACCTGTTCATAATTATATAATTCCATATACTTAAAAAGTTCCATTTTGTTTCCTCCTAGTATGCTATTTGACTAAAACTTTTTCAGTACGAATTGCAGTTAATGCAAATGCAATTGAGTACACTTTATTTAAAGTTGAATCTGATCTTGAGGATAATACAATCGGTGCTTTAGCGCCTGTAATAAATCCTCCGACATTCGCCTTCCCAAAATAAACCAAAGATTTATAAAGAATATTCCCTATTTCTAAAGTCGGCACTAGTATAATATCCGTCTCTCCTGCAACCTCTCCTGCAATCCCTTTATATTGAGCCGCATCTTTTGAGATCGCATTATCTAACGCAAGAGGGCCATCTACTAAGCAATTTTTGATTTGCCCTCTTCGGTTCATTTGTGTTAAAACTGCTGCATCAACGGTTGACTGCATATCTGGATTGACCACTTCGACAGCTGCAACAGGAGCCACTTTAGGTAACTCCAATCCAACACTTCGTGCAACTTCAACAGAGTTATTTATAATTTGCACTTTTTGTTCAAGTGTTGGAGCAACATTCATAGCCGAATCCGTAATAAATAACAACCGATCATAATCAGGAATATCAAAAGCCGCTACGTGTGAAAATAATTTACCTACTCTTAATCCATAGTCTTTATTTAAAACAGCCTTTAAGAGAACGGAAGTAGGTACCATTCCTTTCATTAACACATCAGCTTTCCCATGAAAAACAGCCTTAACCGCTTCCTGCGCCGACAGTTCAGCATGCTCTGTCGATATGATCTCAACATGTTTAAAATTCATCCGTTTTTGTTCCATTAATTGACGAATTTTTTCTTCATTACCGAACAACATAAATGAAGCTAGATTTAAACGAACAGCTTCATCTACAACTGTCATCATTCGTTCATCATCCGCAGCAGCAACTGCAACTATTTTTTTAGGGAAATCAGCCACCCTAGACATCATTTTCTTTAGTAACATACCCTCTTTCCCTTCCTTCTCTCTTTCTCAAATTTACTATTGCAAGAACCATGCCAAAACAAATATCCTGAAAGCGCTTTATTTTACAGAAATTACGATAATGAAAGTATGCAGTATTTTTCATACTGCGCAAGTTATTGCATGAAGTTTTTTTCAATTTGGTGTTTTTCCATTTTATAATATAAGTTTCTTACTGACAAACCTAATGACTTTGCTGTTGCTGTCTTATTCCAGTTACACAAATTTAAAGTATCTATAATTATTCTTTTTTCAAACTTCTCTACTTGTTTAGCTAACGTTTCAACTGTTAAAGACTCTTCTGATTTCCTTTCTATGTTTACTGTTGCTTTTTCAATTGTTGGTAAATGCTGAAAATGCTTTGTTTCAATAACATGTTCGTTTAGTGTCATATAAATCATCGCTCGACCAAGTACATTTTCAAGCTCTCTTACGTTTCCAGGCCAATCATATTTATTGATCAACTCAAGGGCATCATTAGAAATAAGTTCAACAGCTCTACCATAATCTTGATTTAACTTTTGAAGTAAATGTAAACAAAGTTGAGGTAAATCTTCCTTTCGTTCTCTTAGCGGTGGAATAAAAATAGGCATTTTATTTAACCTATAATATAAATCCTCTCTAAAAGTATGATCATTCATACCTTTTTCTAAATTTACATTTGTTGCAGCGATTACACGTACATCAATTGAAATTGGCTTAGTACCTCCAACTCTAACAATTTCTTTCTCCTGTAAGACTCTTAAAAGTTTAGCTTGCATATTTCCCGACAACTCACCAATTTCGTCAAGAAAAATACTTCCCTTATTCGCTTCTTCAAAAAGACCACGCTTTCCCCCACGTTTCGCACCCGAAAAAGCACCTTCTTCATAACCAAATAATTCACTTTCAAGTAGTGTCTCTGATATCGCAGCACAATTCACACGAATAAATTTATTATATTTACGTTCACTCTCATTATGTATAGCATGGGCGAATAACTCTTTACCTGTCCCTGACTCTCCTCGCAATAAAATTGTTGCAGGAGTAGTTGCAGCTAACTTGGCTTGTTCAATAGCCACTTTCACTTCTTCTGAATCACCGATAATATCATCAAACGTGTATTTTGCTTCTAACGTTCGAATAATTTGCCTTGCACGTTGTAATTGATCTGTTAATGATTTTATTTCAGACGTATCGTGAATGACACCAACACTTCCTTTTAATTTTCCATCAACAATAACAGGAGCTACATTTACTAAGACATCTTTTCGTTTAGGACCTACTGTCATTTGTACGCCCCTGACGGCTTTTCTCGTTTTGAGGACATGCATATGCATGCTTTCTCCTTCGTATATGTCAGCAGTGGCTGGTTTGCCAATAACGTCCTCTGGAAGTAGACCTGTTAAACGTGAATAGGCAGGGTTAATCATAATACCTAGACCTTGTTCATCAACAACTGAAATTGCGTCATCAGACGAATGAATAATTGCTTTTAACATCGTTTGAATACTTTTTAAATTAGTTACTTCTTCTGCCATCTGAACGATTTCGGTAATATCTCTAAAAACAGCTAATGCCCCAATCATTTGTTCTCCACAAATCAACGGAACACGCGTAGTAATAATTTTCCTCCCATTATCCAATAGTTGTTCTTGATTCGTTTCTTCCATTTTTGTATGTATAACCCTGGGTAAGTGACTTGAAGGTAATACATCCTCTATTCTTTTTCCAATGGCTGTCTTGGCATTAATATCCGCCATTTTACCTGCAGCTTCATTAAATAATGTCACTTCACAATCCATATTAATGGCGATCATTCCATCGTGCGTCGAATTGAGAATCGTTTCTTGTACAGTTCCATGTTCTTTCATATAAGATATGAATTTTTCTTTTTCATCAATTAATTGAAATATAAAGTTTGCTATCGTCCCTGAGATGATCGTCGTTTCACTAGGGCAAAACTGTTTTATTTCTTCAATTAAATTATTTTGATCCGTCGCTTCAATGACAATATCTATATTTTGATTAATTATATTTTTCCAGTTTGTATCTGTTTGAATATTATTTTTTACTGCAAATTGAATACCAGGTGCTTTTCTATTAATATCTGATACAGCTACTACTTCCATTTTCCTCGTTTCCATTAGTAGCTTCAATAGCGCTGTACCACCTCTCCCAGCACCGATGATCACGACTTTTTTCATATTACTTCCCCCTTTAAGGAATCGTTCCCACACACAACTATTACTGAAACTGAGAAAACTTGCAACTGATTACTTGGACATCATGGTATAATCATTTAGAATAAATAACAAAGAGGCTGTACGTTTGCATCTAGTTTGTAAACTACATCATTATCGATTTAAATATGAAAGGATAATTCCTATGCAACGATTTATTGCATTAATGATTTTAGTTATTCCAGCCGTTATAGCAGGATACGGGATTAAACTGATGCGCGATACCGTTTTTCAAATTCTCCATATACCTTATTTCTCGTTATGGTTTCAATTTATAGCAGGTCTCATTCTTTGTATACTTGGTATTGCGTTTATCGGCGGGTTTATTTTTCATCGTGATCGAAAAAATAATAAAATAGCCCCTCGTTTTCAAAAAAAATAAAAAAGAAGTTGAACAGGAATTATTCTCCCTTGTAAAACGATGTATAGAGGTGAAGTATAACCGTAGCTCTATATATCGTTTTCATAGGAGTATACAGCACCTGCATCAACCTCTTTATTACTTAATAGACAATCCCCACTGATCAACGATTTTCATTAAAGGATGTTTTTCAATCCACTTCGTAAACGAAATCTTCTCAGCAACAATCGTTAATAAAACTAACAACGATATTACAATATATTGTTGTTGAACCGTTGTATGGGAAACGGTAATAATTGCAAGTATACCTCCCATCAACGTAGCTCCATTATCTCCTAACATCGCTACTGCATGGCCTTCTAAAACATAAAAAATAAATAAAAATGTTAACAGAAACAAGTAATATGAAAACGGCACATTTACCACAACATAAGGTAAAAAAATCGGAATATGTAGCAAAGTCACTTTCCAAACTCGAAGTGGCCTTGTATCAAATAAGTTCATTACATGAGGCGTCAATATCAAGATCAACGAATATCTCACCCATTGCTCTATTGTTGATGGGGCAAGTAATAAAATCCATAAATAAGTCAATATTAAAGTGGATGTTAATTTCAATAACGCTGTACTAAACGTACCTTCTTTAATAAAAGCACGAATATGACCTTTTAGCCCCTTTATTTGTTTATCACCGATCATATCATCAATAAGTCCAACTAACCATAATCCTAATAAATACACTATACTTACTCCACTAAACAACTGAATTTCCCACTGCGAAAAAATAGCAAAAATAAAATAACTATATAATACAAACGATCCGATACTATAAGGAACAGATTTTTGTAGAAAATTGATTGTAATCCAGTTCATCCGCGTAAAAAAAACCATTGTAGCAATTGCAACTAAAGGTAAAGTAAATGATAAAAAAATCATTTAACCACCTCTCACTACTGCTTTAATATCGAACCATTGCTTTCCACGATGGAAAATCCCACTTAAATTCTTCCCTGTATACCTGTGGGTAATTTGTGTATCCACTTCAACTAATTGTGCACCTGCATTCAATAAGTCTATTGTCATGGCTAATTCAATTCCAAATCCACTATAATCTTTGCTTAACAGCGTCATTAACCACTTACGGCGAAAGGCACGTTGTCCTGATAACGGTGCAGTTAACCACTTTCCTGTTTTTTGATAAATAACATTTTGAGCTTTTCTTTTCACAAATCCAAAGCCTCTCGTTTTAGCTGGAGGAAGCGTTCCTATAACAACATCAATAAAAGGGTAGTTTAACGGTGATAATAATTTAATACCTTCTCTTGCTGATGTTCCAATATCAGCGTCTAAACATACAATATACTCTCCTCGAGCTTGTTCCCAACCTGCTTTTAAAGCTTGACCTTTTCCTTTATTGTGACTAAAGTGGATAGTTGTATCACTATATTTTTCACATATTTCACCCGTCGCATCGATACTCCCATCATTTACTGTTATAACTTCTTTTACCCATGTTTGTTCCTTTAATGTCCTTAACGTTTTTTCAATCCTCTCTTGCTCATTAAATGCAGGGACGACAACACTAGCTTGAATGTCCATGAGTATAATTTTCTCCTTTAACTCGTAATAAGGATAAATAAAAGTTTTGTACATCGATCTCATGAATAGGGATTGCTTCTAAAGTCATTTGTGGACCGTCATATTCTTTATACCATTCGTTCCCTAAAGAAATTAGGATACCATCAGCCTCAAGTATCGGCTCTACTCCCATTTCAATCAATTTAACCTCTGCACCAATCTCTTCTAATAAAAAAGCCAATTTACTATATGATTCATCCTCAGAGGGAATGTATAGAGGAGTTGAGCCCATTTCTTCAGCAACAAAGGATAACCACCCTTCTCTTTCTGATTTTAATAAAGCATTCTCTGATTGAAGTTGGTTGAAGTAAATAGCCTGTTGTTCACTCAACCAGTCTTTATCAATAACAACACCAATCAAAACGCCAAATAATAGTGTTGTTATTAAAATAAAAGGATGCTGAAATCTCATTTCTACACTCCACCTCCTGCCTTTACCCAATTCCATAAAACCATGATAAGTAATTGAACTTTAGAACTTGATGTCATGAATAACAACGCAGCGAAACTACCTGCTATCGGAAATAACGGCAGAGAATACTCACTCTTTTTTAATTCCAATCGATGAATTCCTTTCAGATCAACAATCCGATGACCTGCTTGCATTCGGGTCAAAAGGGTTGCTCCCATACCTTTTCTTCCTTTATCTAGGAAATCATTCATGGAGTTATGGCCGCCAACTAAGTAGATAACGGTTGCATTAGCCCAATATGAAAAAATAATCGCAACATCTTCACTCGTTCCAACAAACGAAACCTTTTCACAACGTAGCCCGAGATTACAAACACGGTCATACCCTGGAGAAACACCATTTAAATATCCGTGCGCAATAAGGTTCGCTCCCGATCTAAGTAATTTTTCACTAACTGAATCCATGTCACCGATAATATAATTAGGTATAATTCCTAATTCAGCTAAGCCATCCGCTGCACCATCAACCGCAATTATTGGAAGTTTCTTTCTTTTAATTCTTGGCAAAAGAGTTTGAAGGTCTTTTTTATATTTTGTTCCTCTAACTACGATCACAACTTCTTTTCCATTCAAGTCTTTAAATGGTTGATTACTTACGTTCGCATTTATAAATTCAGGGAGTTCTTTATCAGCAAAAGCAAGTGAGTTATTAACAAACTCATTGTATAATTCATTTACATGAAATGATGAAAGTTTAATTAACTCCTTTACCCATTTAATGGTATATTTGAAAACTTTGGCAACTTTTCTCCATTGAGTTTCATCCCTAACATATAGGTCCAAATTTATGAACTTTATCTTTGATCGGTGTAGGTTAATATTATGATCATATATTTCGACAATATCAAAAACAGGTATTTGGGCTTTTAACAACTCTAATACCCCGTGATGATCATAGCGGCCCGTCATAGAACGTTTCATGTTTAGCACCGCTTTAACTTTTTTATCCACTAATCCATCTGCTGCAGTACAATCGATATCTTCATGATGCAGTAAAGCGATACTTCGTTGTGGAATGACTTTCACTAAATCTTTCGTTATTTGTCCTTCATAACAAACACCACGCAGGAACCGATTCATACTTCATACCCCTCGTGTCTTTTTTTGATAGTATGTTCCAAAAAGGCAAATTTCAACCATACCTTAATGTGTATAAGGTAAAAGTGAGCAGGGAAAAATAAAAAGGATCTTGGAGGTGAAAAAATGTTTCAATTTTTACACGAAAGCAACGATCGAAGAGTTTATCAAGCGGAATATTGTGATGAAAGATATTTAATTACTTACAATTCGAAAACAGATGAAATTGAACATGTGGCACCCATGCTCGGAACAGATGCAATTGTTCACTTATTTAAAAATTATATACACGAAAACCGCTAAAAGAGGCAACCACGTATGGTTAGCCTCTTTATCTTATTATTTCTGATCTTTTCAACTAACTTTATGTTCAATCCTTAACTTATCAGCAACCATTGCAATAAATTCAGAGTTGGTCGGTTTTGCCTTTGTATGGCTCACTGTGTAACCGAATAACGACGAAATCGAATCAATGTTTCCTCGACTCCACGCAACTTCGATTGCGTGGCGGATCGCACGCTCTACACGACTTGCTGTTGTATTAAATTTCTTAGCAATATCTGGATATAAAACTTTAGTAATAGAACCTAACAGTTCAATATCATTATACACCATTGTAATAGCTTCTCTTAAATACATATACCCTTTTATATGTGCTGGGACCCCTATTTCATGAATGATATTTGTAATACTTGCATCAAGATTAAATTCTTTTGTCACTGTCTGTTTTAGTGCAGACTGTTGATATGAAACCGTTTTTTGAATGAAATGTTGTTTTTGACCACTCATATCGCGAATATTGGAAATCAACGTATCCATATCGAATGGTTTTAAAATATAATATGAAGCACCTAAATCAACTGCTTTCTTCGTTACATCTTCTTGTCCAAAAGCTGTTAACATAATAATATTTGTTTTTTTCTTGAGCCCTAATTGATTCAATTTCTCTAATACTGCCAAACCATCTAAATGAGGCATAATTATATCTAGAATAAGTACATCTGGTTGTTTTTCTTCTACAATTTTTAAACACTCTTGACCATTGTAAGCAAAACCTACTACTTCCATGTCGTCTTGAGCAGAAATATACTCATTTAATAAACCAACTAACTCTCGGTTATCATCTGCTATACATACTTTAACCTTTTGCACACGACGTCCTCCTCAACTTCTATAGTAATAAAATAATGTCCAAAGTTTATATTCCACACAATAATTTCGACACTTTTACTAAAACTCCTTTAAAAATTATAAAATTCATCTAAAAATATTGTTTTTTATTCATGAAATACGTTATAATATAAAATTCGCTATAATTCGATTTAACAAGCTAAAGCACAATGAATTTTTGTCGAATAATCTTTTTTGCCGTTTTTATTTATAATACAGTTACAGTATATGTCTTCATTCCCGTATTATTAATGTATCATAAATAAATTGTAAGATATAGACGATTTTTGATAAAGAACATAAATATAATTACTGTTAATGATTTCCGAAGTCTTGAATTGAGGGAATTACTGTTGTTGTGGAAAAAAAAAAGACGAGCTTAGCTCGCCTTTGCAGTCCCATCTTTTTGTTTATAAATGTCAATTCCAGCTTCTTGTAACATCCACTCAATATGACAGCCATATCCAGAGGTTGGATCATTTACAAATACATGAGTAACTGCACCTACGATCTTTCCATCTTGGATGATTGGGCTACCACTCATGCCTTGAACAATACCACCAGTTGCTTCAATTAATTTTTTATCTGTTACTTTAATAACGAGACCTTTTGTCGCTGGATATTTTTGAGGGGTTGAGCTAATTATTTCAATATCATACTCTTGAACTTTTTCTCCTTCAACCACCGTTAATATTTTCGCAGGGCCTTCTTTTACTTGTGACGATAAAGCAATTGGCATGGCTTGATCATGTAACTCATTCTTCACTTGCTTTGGTTGTGTTAGTTCTCCAAATATTCCAAAAGAACTATTCTTAGTAATACTACCTAAAATATTTCGTTGGTCTGAAAAGCTCGCTAATTTTTCACCTGGATCTCCATTACTCCCTTTTTCAATCGATGTTACCGACGATCGAATTATTTGTCCGTCATGAACAACAATTGGCTTTTTCGTATCAACATCTGAAATGACGTGGCCTAATGCACCATACTTTTTCGTTATTGGGTCAAAGAAAGTTAAAGTTCCAACCCCCGCTGCTGAATCACGAATATACAGTCCTAAACGGTATGAACTTTCTCCCTTTGCCTTTAACGGTAATAACTTTTTTTGCATCGTTTTCTTATCTCGCTTTACTTGAATATCAAGTTCTTTACCTTTTTCGCCAGCTTCTTGAACAAAAGCTGCCACTTGACTCATTCTTGTTATTTTTTCTCCATTTATTTCTGTAATCATATCTCCTACGAGAATGTCAGCAATTTCTCCTGGCGACTGTTCACCATTTTCAGTTTGTATTAGATGATGACCTACAACTAATACTCCATCTGTATTTAGTTTCACTCCTATTGATTGGCCCCCAGGAACGACTTTCACCTCTGGTAAAACTTTTACGTCCACCTTCTTAGTCGGTAAAGACCCAGACTGAATTGTCACCTCACCATCCCCTTGCCCTTGAGCTAAAACAGTGATAGCTTGTTCTTCTTCATGTTCGGTTACATTAAACATGAAATGATCTTGATTAGATTGAGCTGTGAGATGTCCTAATTCAGGAGATTGCTTCACGATTTGTTCTTCCACTCCTTCAAAAATGACAACTTGAGAAGGAATGCTTATCCATTCTTGTACTGGTTTATAAAAGCCAATACCGATGACAAAAACAAGGAGAATTGTTCCTATAATTTTTCTAATTTGTTCTGAATACAATTATTTCACTCTCCTCGCTCCTTACACACACCTCCATGTTTGCTGTATTACTAATGTTGCCTTGTTTCGTGTCATTTATAACTGATGTTTTAAATAAAAAGCCAGCCTTATTTGGCCGACTTATCATGTTTTGGTTTTTAATTTTTTAGCAAGGAGTAATAATTCGTTTGCATGTTCACGTGTAAGTTCAGTAACTTCAACTCCAGAGATCATTCTTGCTATTTCATTAATTTTTTCTGATTCTGAAAGCTGCCTTACATTTGTTTTCGTTCTTTCCTCTATTTGCTGTTTTGAAATAAATAAATGTTGATCAGACATGGCGGCCACTTGGGGAAGATGAGTAATGCATAACACTTGAGACTTTTCTGAAATTTTATTGATTTTTTCTGCAATTGCTTGAGCTACTCGACCACTAACCCCAGTATCCACTTCATCAAAAATTAACGAAGTAATGCCTTGTCCTGATGAGAAAATAGTCTTCATTGCTAGCATAATTCTAGAGATTTCTCCCCCTGATGCCACTTTAGATAGTGGTTTTAATGGTTCTCCAGGGTTAGGAGAAAGAAAAAATTCAGCCACATCCACACCTTCTTCAGTAAATCGACCATTTGGTAATACTTTAAGTTCAACTGCAAATTTTGTTTTTTCCATGTAAAGTGCTTGTAATTGTTCATGAACAGCATCGCTCAACTGTAATGCTGTTTGTTTTCGAATTTGAGATAATGCCTTTGCTTCTACTTCAAGATCTAATACGATTGCATTTAATTCTTTTTGTAAATTTTGTATACGGTCATCTTTATTTACGAGGGTATCCAGTTCATCTTCTACGTTTGCAGCATATTCTAAAATTTCATCAACGGTTGGACCATATTTCTTTTTTAACAAACTAATTTCATTTAAGCGGCTTTCAATGAGTTCAAGACGATGGGGATCAAATTCCAACTGTTCAAAATGATGGCTTAATGTAAATGAAACTTCTTCCAGTAAGTAATAACAATTAGAAACCGTCTCAACAAGTGATTGAAAATCTGGGTCAATTCCGACTGCTTCTTCCACATGACTTAAAGTATTATGTATCCAGTCGAGACCTTTCCCTTCACCATAAAGACTATTATAGCTTGCATGAAGTGCTTTATAGAGCTTTTCATTATTACTCAATTTAAACTTTTCATTTAAGAGGTCACTGTCTTCATGAGGACTTAAATTAGCTTTTTCAATTTCATTCAATTGATATTGAATTAAATCTAGACGATGGGCTAACTCTTGCTCATTTTTGTTCATTTGCTCTAACTGTTGTTTAACACTCATATATTTTTTGTAAAGTGTTTGATACTCACTTTTTGTCAACTCCAATTTATTTTTTGCATAACTGTCCAAGTAGGATATATGTCTTTCTTGTTGGAGTAACGTCTGATGTTCATGTTGCCCATGAATATCCACTAATGTTTGGCCAATTTCCCTAATAATCCCAAGAGTTACAAGTTTTCCATTTAACCGACAAATGCTCTTCCCATTCGTCGTTAAATCTCTTCGAACTATAATCATACCTTCTTCAACTTCAATTCCAAGGGCTTTCGCTTTTTCAATGACAGGGTGGTCTTGGTCAATTGAAAACAAACCTTCAATCTCGGCCCGGTTTGCCCCGTATCTAATAAATTCGGTTGAACCCCTTCCACCAACTAATAAGCCTATTGCATCAATGATAATTGATTTTCCTGCCCCTGTTTCACCTGTAAGTACAGTCAACCCTTTATTTAATGAAACCGTTAATTCATCAATTATTGCAAAATTTTTGATGGACAATTCTACAAGCATATTTTTTCACCTTCTATAGCATTTCTAAAAAACGTTCAGTAATACTTAGGGTATCTTCTTTATGTTTACAAATGATGAGTATAGTATCATCCCCACAAATCGTCCCCATTATCTCAGTCCAATCTAAGTTATCTATTAGAGCTCCAACAGCATTTGCATTTCCAGGTAACGTCTTCATAACAATCATATTTTCTGACCGGTCAATGCTTACAAAGCTATCCATTAATGCTCTTTTTAATTTTTGTAGCGGGTTAAAGCGTTGATCTGCTGGTAAACTATACTTATATCTCCCATCCATCATAGGGACTTTAACTAAGTGTAACTCTTTTATGTCACGTGAAACCGTAGCTTGTGTCACATTATAACCTGAATTTTTTAGTTGTTCGACTAAATCATCTTGAGTTTCAATTTCTTGATTGGTAATAATTTCCCTAATTTTTATATGGCGTTGTCCCTTATTCATTTTCATCCACCCACTTATCAAATTAATTAATATTCACTAATTGTATATTCATTATTGTACATCTATCTTCTTTCATTTCAAGGTTTTTTACAAATAATTATAATAATTACTGTATAAATACTATATCCCAAAGTATATACACAAAAAAGTGGAAGGATCCGGTTTAGCCCCGACAAGCAAATGTTCTGGCAGGCTAAAGTCCGCTTTTTGACTTTTGTCCTGACAGGTTATTTGACCTCGAGGGGCTGGCGACTGCAACTAGACATCAAAAAAGTGGAAGGAGCCGGTTTAGCCCCGACAAGCAAACACTTCATGTTTAAAGTATGTTTACACCTTTAAAAAACCAGCAGGGCGTTTGCCCTGCTGGTTTTAGTCTTTCTTTAATTGTTCGTGGGCTTGACTAACAACTTCTTCCACTGAATACGGCACCGTTTCCTGATTTGAATTCCAACGTAAATTCAATAGGAACTCAATATTACCCTCTCCGCCTTTAATTGGCGAGTAGTCAATACCTGCAATATCAAAGCCCTCACCTTTCGAGAAGTCAATGATAGCTTGTACAACTTTTATATGTGTCTTAGGTTCACGAACAATTCCTTTTTTACCTACTTCTTCCCTACCAGCTTCAAACTGAGGTTTAATTAACGCTATCACTTGACTATTTTCAAGCAACAACGTTTTTAATACAGGAAGGATGAGCTTTAGGGAAATAAACGAAACATCAATTGTTGCAAAATTAGGTAAACCATGAATTAAATCCTCAGGCTTCACGTAACGAAAATTCGTTCTCTCCATTACCGTTACCCGTTCATCGGTTCTTAATTTCCAGGCAAGTTGGTTATATCCAACATCTAAGGCATACACTTGCTTTGCCCCATTTTGCAAAGCACAGTCTGTAAACCCTCCAGTTGACGCCCCAATATCTAAGACAGTATAACCTTCTAACTGTAGATTGAATACTTTTATCGCCTTCTCTAGCTTTAAGCCTCCCCGGCTTACATATGGTATAACATCGCCTTTAATCATGAGAGGAGAATCAATACTAATTTTCATTCCTGGTTTGTCAATTCGTTCACTTTCTACATAAACTAGTCCTGCCATAACCGCTCGTTTCGCTTTTTCTCTCGTTTCGATTAAACCTTTCTCCACTAGCAATATATCTATTCGTTCTTTTTTGCTCATTATTTATGCCCTTTGTCTTTTTCGCGGTACCATTGCTGTAATTTTTTCAGCAACTTTGCCTGAAGTTAGACCAACTTCTTCGAGTAATTGCGAGACACTTCCATGCTCAATGAATCGATCAGGAATTCCCATACGTTCCACAACTACACCATGGAAATCATTGTCGTGGAAGAACTCTAATACCGCACTACCGAAGCTTCCTTGTATCGCTGCTTCTTCTAACGTTAATATTGGTATGTTCGTTTTTGCAAGCTCAGTTAATAACTCTTCATCCAATGGTTTAGCTGAACGAGCGTTTACGACTTTAACAGACAATCCTTGTAATGCAAGATGACGGACAGCTTCTTCAGCTACAGGAAGCATTGTCCCATATGTTAATATACAGGCATCATTGCCGTCTTGGAGAACGTCCCATTTACCAATAGGAATTTGTTTGAGCTGTTCATCCATTTTTATACCATAGCCATTCCCACGTGGATAACGAACAGCAATTGGGCCATCATCATATTGAATCGCCGTATAAAGCATGTGCTGTAATTCGTTTTCATCCTTTGGCATAAGGATTACCATGTTAGGTAAATGTCTGAGATAAGCAATATCAAATACCCCTTGATGTGTTTCACCATCGGCGCCAACAAGTCCTGCACGATCAATAGCAAATACAACATTTAAGTTTTGACGACAGATATCATGAACAATTTGGTCATATCCTCTTTGTAGGAAAGTTGAATACACGGCAAAAACAGGCTTTAATCCCTGTGTAGCTAATCCCCCAGCCATCGTTGTTGCATGTTGTTCTGCAATCCCAACATCGATCATCCGCTCAGGGAATTCTGCAGCAAACTTATCTAACTTTGTACCACCTGGCATCGCAGCTGTAATAGCAACCAGTCGTTTGTCTTCTCTAGCAATTTTCTTAAGAGTTTCACTAAATACACCACTATAACTTGGTGGCCCTGGCTTACTAACAACTTCTCCTGATTCAATCTTATAAGGTCCTAAGCCATGCCAAGTTCCTTCTGCATCATTTTCTGCAGGAGCATAACCTTTCCCCTTTTTCGTAAGAACATGGATGATTACTGGACCTTTTGTCTTTTTTGCATATTTCATATTATCCATTAAGTCATCCAAATCGTGTCCATCAACTGGCCCTAAATACGTAAATCCCATTTCTTCAAAAAAGATTCCTGATACAAGTAAATATTTCAAGCTATCTTTAACTCGTTCAGCAGTCGCGGCTAATTTACCACCGAAAGCTGGAATTTTTCGAATTAACATTTCTAGCTCTTCTTTAGCTTTATGATACTTTCCTGCTGTTCGTAATCGACCTAATACGTTATGAAGTGCTCCTACATTCGGTGCAATTGACATTTCATTATCATTTAAAATAACAATTATATCTTTTTGTTCATGCCCAATATGGTTTAAAGCTTCTAAAGCCATACCACCCGTAAGCGCACCATCACCAATGACAGCAACAACTTTATCATCCGTTCCTTTTAGGTCACGTGCTGTTGCCATTCCCATCGCTGCTGATAACGACGTTGAACTGTGCCCCGTTTCCCAAACATCATGCTCACTTTCACTTTTTTTCGGAAAACCACATAGTCCCTTGTATTGACGTAAGCTGTCAAACTGTCCAGCTCTACCTGTTAGTATTTTATGAACATACGCTTGATGACCGACATCCCAGATAATCTTATCCTTTGGACTTTCTAAACAATGGTGTAAAACTAGCGTAAGCTCAACGACACCCAAATTTGGACCTAAATGACCACCCGTAATCGATAACTTTTCTATTAGAAAGTGACGAATTTCAGATGCTAATTGTTCCAACTCTGTTTTGGATAGCTGCTTTAACATACTAGGGTCTTTTATATTTTCAAGTTCCATCAAGAACCCTCACTTTCGATTATTCTTATCTCTTTTCTTGTTCTTTCCGTTCTTACCATTATTAACAAAAAGTGTTATTTTTAATTTTACCTCTAAAATATATAATATTCTACCAACCTGATAAATGATGGGAGTAGAGTATTGCATCGCTAGCGTTTTTCCTACTGATTTTCCTCCAACCGTTAAAGCAGCAACAACACTTGTAAAAAGGACAGATATGAAAAACTGGTCCAAAGATCCTTCACCGTGTCCTAACTGTAAAGACAACTGAAGAACGACGTATGCTGATGCTGTTCCACTTACAATACCAGCGATATCACCAATCACATCATTACAAAAGTTTGCAAAGCGATCTGCGTTCCTTGTAATCTTCACAGCATGTTTTGCGCCAATTAATTTTCTAGCTGCCATAGCATGAAAAGGAGATTCATCAGCTGCTGTCGCGGCTACACCAATTGTATCAAAAAAAATACCGATTAATACAATAAAAAATACAATTAGCATTCCAATAGCCCATGTGACCCCGCTTAAGAGAAACGTGGATATAACTGAAAAAATAGCCGCTAACACAAGTGTGATAACGGCAATTGCTAAGCTCCAATTTATGGATTTAATAAATGAATGTTTCATTTATATTATTTGTCACCTATCTTTAGACGATGTTCATGTATCAGAAACTGAACATACCCACTATATTTATCATGTTATGTACAATTCTGAGTGGTCATTTAAAGAGTAAACGCTGTGGCTTAGGTCCAGTAGGATTTCCCAGATACGTACCAAAGCGTCGCCGCTTTGACGGTTTCCCTTTAAACATATCTTAGCATCGTCACCGAAAGCTAGACTGGATTACCACTTAGTCCACACTTCAATCCTCTTTAAATGTCTTGCGAACAGTCTAGGAGTTTTCCTCAGCAGCTCCTCGCTATTCTTTTATCCTCTTTTGCAGAGCAGATTTCATATGGTAAAGAGTAAACATTGTTGGCCGACAACCTTTACACCACTTCCATAATCCCCTCTAACTCCACTCAAGGCAGGCTACGCTGCTGGCATAACTACCCAAGTTTGCCTTAGCAGGTTCATACCCTCTCTTTCTACTATTTGTATGCCCTGCATACAGTAGAAAGAAAAGGCCTCCGCGGAATGAGGGTCAACGCCCACATGCCTTTGTGGATCGCCCTCACCCCTTAACACCCAGCGCCGACCCAAAGCTGGGCGCCTCAAGCCGACACAAGGAGCTTCATCGATGTGCCCTTTAGCGGATTTTTAGCCCCGCCTTCAAAAATAGAGAACTGACTAGAATACTGCACCACTCAACTTGTAGAGTAATTATATCACTAGATAGAAAATCGCTCAATGAAAAAGTATGCCAGCACAATTATAGATTACCAACTACCAAATTAGTGATCTCTTTCCGCAATATAGTCAGTTATTTCCATTAATAAAGTATTTTCAAGGTTAATACTATATAAATATTCTTTTGCACGTTTTGTATGCTCAAATAATTTACTTTTTGCCCCATCCATAGATAGTAAAGATGGATACGTGCTTTTATCTCTGTCAGAATCGCTACCAATTGGCTTTCCAATTGTAGAGACATCTCCTTCAACATCAAGAATGTCGTCTTTTATTTGAAAAACAAGTCCAAGCTCTTTACCAAACAAGCGTAATTTTTCAAGTTCTATATTATTGGCACCAGCTAAAATCGCTCCAGCCAAAACTGAATAAGTTAAGAGATCCCCAGTTTTATGATGATGAACATATTCTAGCTCCTGTAAGGACAATCGTTTTTTTTCGCCTTCGAAATCTGCCACTTGGCCACCAACCATTCCTTCTGGTCCTGATGCTTTTGCAAACTCTTGTATTAATTTTATTTTCATCTGATCTGTTATACTGGGAACGTCCATATCACTAATTAATTGAAATGAATATGTAAGCAGTGCATCTCCAGCTAGGATTGCCATAGCTTCTCCATACACCTTATGATTTGTTGGCATTCCTCTACGTAAATCATCATCATCCATCGCAGGTAAGTCATCATGGATTAAAGAATAGGTATGTAACATCTCAATGGCACAAGCCACATCAATTCCAACTTTTTCATCCTGATTAAAAGCTTGCAGAGTAGCTAATAATAAAACTGGGCGTATTCGTTTTCCTCCTGCGGAAATTGAATAAAGCATTGCTTCTTTTAATGATGGTGGAGCTTTTAATTCACTAATGTATGTCGGAAGTTGCTGGTCAATCATTGTTTTACTTCGTTTAAGAAATTCATTTAAGTTGAGATCAATCACTTGCATGATCCTCCTGAAAAGATACTTCTTGTATTTCTCCATCTTCTGTAAGAATTTGCTCTAATTGCTTTTCGACGACTGACAATTTATCATGACATAGCTTAGAAAGGTTCATTCCCTCTTGAAACATCGTAATCGCTTGTTCTAACGGAACGTCTCCTTGCTCTAGCTTCTCGACAACACTTTCAAGTTCTTTTATCGCTTCTTCAAAAGATAATTCCCCTTGCTTTTGTTCACTCATGACTCATCCACCTTTAATAAAGTTTCCTCTTTAATATCTACCACTTGGCACTTTACCGTACCATCCATAACCCGAATTTGAACTTCATCACTTCTCTTTACATCAGTTACCGACTTTACGAGCTTATTCGTATCAACAAAAGCTAAGCTGTAACCACGCTCCATCATTCTTAACGGGCTAAGTACTTCTAATGTTTGCATCTGTTTTTGAAATTGGTTTTGCTTATCTTTTAATTGCAATTTCATATTTCGCAAAAGTTGATCTCTTAAAAACATCACTTGTTCTTTTGAATTTACTAGCTTCCTATTCGGATGATTTCTCATGACATCTTTTGTTAACTGATTGACCTGGTCTATACGTTTTTCCAGTAGCCGACGCATTTCTCGCTCTAAACGATCATATATCCGATCTAATTCTTGCTCTTTTTGATCTACTAGTTGCTGAGGATACCGAAATGCATATGATTTTTGCAATTGACTTAATCTTTGTTTTTCACGAGAAAGCTTTTCCATTAAGGCGCGCCGCAATCTAAGTTTTTGTAGATCAATAGCCCTTATAAGCTCTTTCAACTCAGGAACTGCCAGTTCAGCTGCTGCAGTAGGTGTTGCTGCTCGAATATCAGCAACAAAGTCCGAAATAGTAAAATCCGTTTCATGCCCTACGGCAGAGATAATGGGAATTGTAGACTCAAAAATCGCGCGCGCAACTTCTTCCTCATTGAATGCCCAAAGTTCCTCAATTGAGCCTCCACCACGACCAATTATTAATACGTCAAATGTATTTAAAGCATTCGCTTGTCGAATCGCTTTAACAATTGATGGTGCAGCTCCTTCACCTTGTACTAAAACAGGTAATAACGTAATATTCGCAATCGGAAACCGCCTTCTTACCGTTGTAACAATATCGCGAATCGCTGCCCCTGTTGGTGAAGTTGCAATTCCAATTCTCATTGCATAATTTGGGAGAGGCTTTTTTAAATCGGGCGCAAATAAGCCTTCAAGTTCCAACTTTTCCTTTAATTGCTCATAAGCCATATATAAGCTCCCGACTCCGTCTGGCTGCATTTCTCGAGCATACAATTGATATTGTCCATAGGCTTCATATACTGTAATCTCGCCACGGATTAGAACTTTCATTCCATCTTCGGGTTTAAATTTAAGAAAACGGTTATTTCCTGCGAACATGACAGCTTGCATGCGTGACTGTTCATCTTTAATTGTAAAGTACATATGTCCACGATTGTGATGCTTAAAGTTGGATAGTTCGCCTCTAATCCAAACATTTTGCAAGATATCATCTTGTTCAAATTGCCTTTTTATGTGCCTAGTTACTTCTGTTACAGATAAAATAGTTTCCTTAGACATAAACGGCTCCTTATCAAATCCCTCTCTTTGCGGAAATGATTGTATTATGTAATAGCATCGTAATTGTCATTGGTCCCACCCCACCAGGTACAGGTGTTAAATAAGATGCGACTTCTTTCACTTCATCAAAAACAACGTCACCGCATAATTTACCAGTATCTAAGCGATTAACACCAACATCAATTACGGCTGCACCACCTTTGACATAGCTCGAATCAACAAAATTTGCCTTTCCAACTGCAACAATAAGGATATCCGCTTGTTTTGTTAGCTCTTTCATATTTTCCGTCCGCGAGTGACAGTATGTCACAGTTGCATTTTCATTTAACAATAGTTGTCCAACTGGTTTTCCTACGATATTACTTCTTCCAATAACGACAACATGTTTTCCTTCTAATTTAATTTCCTTTGACTTAAGCATTTCAACAATCCCAAATGGTGTACACGGTAGAAAGGTTTCTTCACCAATCATCATTTTTCCAATATTAATCGGATGAAATCCGTCGACATCTTTATCTGGGCTAATCTTTTCAATCACAGCTCTTTCAGAAATATGATTCGGTAGTGGCAATTGAACGAGAATTCCATGAATTTCCTTATCATTATTTAAGCTATCAATTAAATTCAGTAATTCTTCTTCGGTTATATCTTCAGATTTCTCAATGAGAATGGAACGAATACCAACCTCTTCACATGCTTTCACCTTACCAGATACATAAGATTTTGAAGCTGGATGTTCTCCAATTAAAATAACTGCTAACCCTGGGATAATTCCCTGCTTACTTAGTTTTTCTACTTCTAATTTCATATCTTGTCTTTTGTTTGCTGCTAATTCTTTCCCACTTATAATCGTTGCTGACATCTGTAAACACTCCTATCCCATAACTCAGATTTAGTTTTCTTCTTTACTTATCGCTTGAACAACTTTTGATAATACTCCATTTACAAAACGACCTGATTCTTCTCCACCAAAAGCTTTTGCAAGTTCAATTGCCTCATTAAACGTAACATTCATTGGAATATCGTCAATGTATTTCATTTCATGTACAGCCATGCGAAGAACTGCCCGATCAACATTACCAACTCGATCTAACGTCCAGTTTGATAAATTACCTGATAAAATCTTATCAATTTCCTCTTGGTGTGACAAAGTTCCTGAAACTATTTCTTCAAGAAATGGAGTCAACTTCTCATCATCCTCAAGTGTGTTTGCTAATGCTTCTTTCCATTCAATAGCTGTCAAATCAATTTGAAATAGTGCTTGGACTGCTCTTAAACGTGCTAGACGTCTGTTCATACGTGTTTTCTCCTTTTGTTGCCTAATTATATGTATGATAATAGCATATTCTAATAGTGGATAACAGCGCTTGCCTTATTTTCCTTAAGATAATAACAAGTAGAAAACAGCCAAAGGTGTAATCCTTTGGCTGTTTGTCTATTACTAGTATTCCCACTGGTAATTGTGTTAACCCTTTTGGTAGTGAATTTATTCTTCAACTAATTCTTGTGGCTCTGTTTGTGATTCAAATTGTACACCAACGACATGTACATTTACTGCTTCAAGATCAATCCCTGTCATTGTTTGAAGAGCTTGCTTTACATTGGATTGAATTTTTTTAGCTACATCAGGAATAGATACACCGTATATAATAATTACAGATACATCTACGATAATTCCTTCTTCTTTTAGCTCAACTTTAACGCCCTTACCGTGATTTTTTCTTCCTAATCGCTCCGCAACACCAGTTGCAAAATTTCCCCTCATGGTTGCAACGCCGTCTACTTCTGATGATGCAATACCTGCAATTACTTCGATGACTTCTGGAGAAATTTCTACTTTACCTAGTTCGTTTTTTTGCTCTTCTAGGTCTAAAATGTGATTTTCTGCCATTATAGCACCTCCATCATTAAGCCTTATTTACATTTTACCATATTACTTGCTAGTTAAATCATACTGCTCTAAAAATTTCGTATTAAACTCCCCTGAGACGAACTTTTCATGTTCTAGTAATCGTAAATGAAACGGAATTGTCGTATCAATTCCTTCAATTTCAAACTCAGCTAATGCTCGTTTCATCCTTGCAATGGCTTCATCTCGAGTCGCACCATAAGTGATTACTTTTGCTATCATAGAATCATAAAATGGTGAAATCGTATAGCCTGGATAAGCTGCTGAGTCAATTCGAACACCTAGACCACCAGGAGGTAAATACTTTGTAATCTTCCCTGGAGATGGCATGAAATTTTTATTCGGATTTTCCGCATTAATACGACATTCCATCGACCAACCAGTAAACGTCACTTCTTCTTGCGTTACCGACAATGCTTTATCCGAGGCTACAAGAAGTTGTTCTTTAATAAGGTCAATTCCCGTCACCATTTCAGTTACTGGATGTTCAACTTGGATTCGCGTATTCATTTCCATAAAATAATACTGACGATTATTATAATCGTAGATGAATTCAACTGTACCTGCTCCAGTATAATTTACAGCCTTAGCAGCAGCTACTGCTGCTTGCCCCATTTCATCTCTCATCTCTTGGTCGATTGCTGGTGATGGGGTTTCTTCTAATAGCTTCTGAAGTCTTCTTTGGATGCTACAGTCTCTTTCCCCTAGGTGAATAACGTTGCCATAGTTATCTGCTAACACTTGAATTTCAACATGACGGAAATCTTCAATATATTTTTCAAGATACACACCTGGATTACCGAAAGCGGTCTCTGCTTCTTGTTGTGTAATTTGAATGCCTTTCTTCAACTCTTCTTCATTACGAGCAACGCGAATTCCTTTTCCGCCACCGCCAGCTGTTGCTTTTATAATGACAGGATAGCCAATTTCACTTGCTATCTTTATACCTGCATTAACATTTTCAATGATCCCTTTAGATCCAGGTACAATAGGGACATTCGCTTTCGCCATCGTTTCTCTAGCTACGTCTTTCGTCCCCATTTTATTAATTGCTTCTGGACTCGGTCCAACAAATGTAACATTGCAGGCTGAGCATATTTCTGCAAAATCTGCATTTTCAGCTAAAAATCCATAGCCTGGGTGGATCGCATCCACCTCAGTTAATGTTGCTACACTCATAATGTTTGTGAAGTTAAGGTAGCTTTTTGCCGAAGGAGTTGGACCTATACAAAAAGCTTGGTCAGCTAGTCTAACATGAAGGGCATCTTTATCCGCTTCAGAATAAACAGCAACCGTTTCTATCCCTAACTCTTTACATGCTCGAATAATTCGAACAGCAATTTCTCCTCGGTTAGCAATTAGAACCTTTTTTATCATCATGAGCTCTCCCTAATCTGGTTGGACAACAAATAATGGTTGCCCGTATTCTACTAATTCTCCATTTTGAACAAGGACTTCGACGATTTTCCCTTTAACTTCCGCTTCAAGTTCATTCATTAACTTCATCGCTTCAACAATACAAACGACTGTACTTTCATTCACCTGATCACCTGTTTTGACGTACTGATCAGCATCTGGTGCTGGAGCAGAATAAAATGTTCCGACCATCGGTGAATTAATCGTTACGTGTGTGTCATTTACTTTTGCTTCTGGCTGAACAGGGACTTCAATTGTTTGTTCATTCTTAATCAGATTTGGCTTTTCTACCTGTTGTGGTATCGCTTGCTGATTAGCCATTTGACTTGGGAATTCTTCAACAAATGGAGCTGTTATGGTTTGACTTGTATTTCTTTTGATAGTTAACTTAGTACCCTCTTGTTCGATCTTTACGAAATCTATTGTCGACTTGTCAATGACTTTAATCAGTTCTTTTATCTCTTGAATTTTCAACATTTACTATTATTCCTTTCATGATCGAGCTTCTCTTTATTCATTTATTTCTTTATCTTCTACTTCTTTAACAACCACATCATTCTTGTATTGACGAAATACAGGAAATTCAGATAAATTATCTGGTATTTTTCCATTTTCTAATAAGATGAGCTTAACGATATTTTTATTTCGTGCCATATGAAATTTTTCACCGTACTCATTTTCGTTAGTATACCGCTTAATACTATCATAATCCTCTTCTTGAATTGAAACTGTATATGTATTTCCGCCTTCTGTTTCAAAATCCTGCACAAATCCCACTTCAAATTCTACAATTTGAATGTTATCATTTTTTAAATTACGAGTTTGTTCAAATACTGCTTTGGCACCTTCTGTTAAATCATTCCATTCCACTTTCATCACCTCATAAAAATCATACTAACAAACGTTAAGGACTCCGATATTGACGTATTATACCATTTCATCGTTTCCTTCGCATTATAGTATAGCATGTTCCAAAACAATAGGGATATAAACATTGGATAAGAAAAAGAGGCTAACATGAATATCAGCCTCTCCTTGTTTATTATTTTGAAGGTTGGTGTCCTACGACCACTAACTTTTCTCCTAATTGTTCATTCGCCATTAGAAGAATTTCATTTGCTTGTTCTTTTGATAACTCATCTGCCTTTACAATGATTTTTACTTGTTCTTCTTCTGTAAGAACTAATACATCATCATAGCCTTTCGAACGAATTAATGTTTCAAGTAAATTTTCCTTTTGTTCTAGAGCTAACAAGTTATTTTGACTTGCTAATGCTTCAACTTTTACTTGAGCTGGAACATCGGCTTCAGCAATGATATTCGTATACTCTTGAAGCATCTTACTGCGTGAAACTTCACGATCTAATCGGATTTCTGTAAAAAATTCATTGCTGTTAATAGCTGAGATCATTCCACTTTCACTTTCACCTTCACCGTTACTCTCTGTCATCACTTCTTCCATGTCGTCTTCTTCAATAGTTACAGAAACTTCCCCTGCAGCATTTTCCTCTTCCAGTATCTCACTTAATTCATTCATTTCGTCGTCCATATAAGCTAAATCGGTTGGATTTTGCCCCTGAGAAGTCATGTAATAAACAGATAATACAACGATTAAACTAAGCATTGTTAATAACCAAACTGTTTGTTTCTTTAATACCATTTTTTATTCCTCCTCTATTTTCTTAGGCATTACTGAGACTCGGTGGGCTGGAACATCGAGTACTCTACTAACAGCTTCGACAATCCTTGATTTAACTTGAATATTGTCAGCACCTTGAGCAACAACAAGTACACCACGAATTTCAGGCTTTTGCTTTTTTACTAAAAGCGGTTCTTCTTTGTCTCCATTGCGGACAATGACAACTTGCTCATCTCTCGTTAAATCATCTACTTGTCTCGTTCCACCTTCACGGTCTGTCTCATCAGTTTTTTGATGTTTTGTACTACTATTTCTTTCATAGACACGTTTTTCTGTTTCTGCTAGATTAATCATTATTGATACATCGGAAACACCTATCATTTGATCTAACACTTCTTTGAGTTGATTTTCATAACGAATTTCATAGTCTTCCATTGTCATAGGACCAGAAGAACTGCTTCGCCCTAGCACTGGTTCAGCATCTTCATTTTCATTTTGGTTGAACACTGGTTCACTTGGTGGAGCACTCTTTTCGTCTCCAATGAAATTGCCTAATATCATGAGTCCAACACCAACACATAGGACCATTACCACGTATTGTATTGTATTCTTTTTCTTTGGACTGCCTGATTTTTGGTCAAATAATTTTTTTAACCATTGCTTATCCCCTTTATCACCTTTTTCCATATCACTGCTCCCCTCCTTCCCAGGCTAAAGAAATTTTATCTTTAGGAATTTGCCATTCATCTGCTAAGAATGATTGAATCGGCGCTACATTCATTACTGTATCTTCTCGAGATTGAGATGGGAATTCTTTGCTTGTATCAATGCTTACAACTTGTACGGATTGCACAAGATCGCCTTGTTCTTCTTGATCTTTTACTTCTTTAAGGTGGACTGTTACGTCGACAATTGCATCCTCGGCTTGTTCAAAGGCAAATTCATCGAGGGTAATAATAATACCGTTAACTTCTACATCAAATCTTGCTACCAACTCCTCTTCTACTTTTCTCTTTAATTGGACAGCCATCTGTTCTGAAATATATGCACGTTGTCCACTTTCTATTTCTATTTTCTTTCTTTCTATTGAATTTTCTAAAGAATTTTCTGTAACTTGTTCATATTTGGTAAAATCAGGTAAAATATCATTGATATCTTTAGAAAAAATAGAGAGCAAAGGATTGAGAATAATAACTAATAACAGTAGACCTACAACCATCTTGACATAACGTTGCATACTGGAGTTTGGTAGTAGGAGCTCTAAGATCGTAGCTAATAAAATAAAAATAATTATATTGGTTAGCCAATCTGTTAAAAAGCTCAATTTTCACACTCCTTATCGCATCATTAACGATACATTTCCGGCTGCAATTATTATTGTTAAAGCTAGAAAAAACATTAAGCATACTGTTGCTAACGCTGCAAATATGAAAATAACCGATTTTCCAATGATTGATAAACAATCAATAATTGGGCCACCTCCAAGTGGTTGGAGGACTGCTGCTGCAACCGTGTAGATGATTGCCAGTGACAATACTTTTATCGCGGGGAATGCACAAAGTAATAAGAGAATGGCCAACCCAGCTAGTCCCACTGTGTTTTTTAGTAGTACACTAGCTCCCATAACGGTGTCAGCTGCATCCGTAAACATTCTTCCTACTACTGGAACAAAATTACCAGCAATAAATTTTGCCGTTCTAACTGTAATTCCATCCGTCACAGCAGAAGTTGCACCTTGTACAGAAATTACCCCTAAAAATACAGTTAAAAAAACACCTAATATTCCTATACTAAAGTTCCGAAGAAAATTGGCTAATTTAGTTACTTTGTAATGATCACTAAGCGTACTAACGATACTTAATATGGCAGATAGAAATAATAAAGGCATTACAATATGCTGTATAAGTAAACCACTAGTATTTACAAGAAACACTATTAGTGGATGAAATAAGGCCACGGATGTAACACTTCCTACAGCAGCCATTAATGCTAATAACAAAGGCAATAATGCAATCATGAAATGGATCATATTACTTATTGCATCGGTTGCGTACGTAATCGCAATATGAAAACTGTTTAGAGCAATCACAATGAGTACCATGTACGTGATCGCATAGGCGACCTTACTAATCGTATGTTGTTCAAAAGCATTTTGTAACGATTGAAGTACCATTGCAAAGAGTGTTAACAAGATGAGTGAGCCAAGTAACTTACCATTTACTAATAATTCATGAAGAAAAAATTTTATAAGTCCACCAAACCATTCTTTTATTGAAAACTCTTTTTCGCCTTTTACAAATTCCATAAATGAGCCTTTTTGGCTTTCTGGTAAAAAACCACCGTACTCTGTTGCAATCTTGTCCCAATATTCTCGAACTTCATCTACTCCTAATTTTTCTAACTGTTCGTCTACAAAATTTTGCTCTTCCATTGGAACGGTTTCAGCTGATACTCCAAATGGTAAAAAGAGTAAAAATGCAAAAAAACTTATGATAACGATACGCATCTCTTCACCCCCTCTGTTCATGATAGGAGATGCTTGTACACTTTCAATTAACTTGGAATTAATGAAATGATCATTTCGATGATGGATGTAAGGATAGGTATTGCCATTACTAGAATTAATATTTTTCCAGCCAACTCAATCTTTGAGGCAATGGCTGCTTGTCCAGCATCTTTTGCAATTTGAGCGCCAAACTCAGCAATATAAGCAATCCCAATAATTTTTAAGATCGTTTGTAAATAGACCATGTTAATGTTTGCATTTTGAGCAATATTTTCAAGCATCGCAACTACTTTGACAATTTCATCTATGATAAACAAAAAGATAAGAATTCCAACAAATACAGTCAGTAAAAATGCAAAAATTGGCTTTTGTTCTTTCACTACGAGAGCAAGGAAGGTGGTGATGAGCCCTAAACCTACAATTTGTATGATTTCAATGGTCACCACCCCCTATCCTTGAAATAAAAAGACACCTTTAATTTTTTGAAATAAATCATCGACGATGGAAGCCACCATATACAATACAACAACAAATCCGATGAGAGTTACCCAATGCGCCCAATCCTCTTTTCCCATTTGTTTTAATACGGTATGGATCATGGCAACAACAATTCCTATTCCTGCGATTTGAAATATGATATTTACATCATATGCCACCGATATCCCTCCCTGCCCCTTTAGATGCAAACAATAAACAACTACAACATCAATATAATGATGAGTAAGCCTGTTAAGAACCCTAGACTTTTGATCATTTTTTCATATCGGTTTTGCCGATCTCTAGCTTCACTTTCTTCACGTTCTAGATGAGTAATAGTAAGAATGATATGTTTTTGTTGATTGGAACGGTCATGTTGTCCAAGTGTCGAACCAAACTGTTGCATAATTTCATATTCAGTATCACATAAGGCTGTAAGTTGCCACGTTTCTTTCAAACTCTCTTCCCAAGCTATTGGTACACTTTCTTCCTGACTTTTGAGCCGTTCAGCAAAACGTGAAAAAAAGTAAGATACAGGCTTAGGCATTTGTTTAGCTAAATTATGACAAGCTTCAGCTAATGGCGTCATTCCATACATGATTTCAGCTTCTAGTGATTGCAGCGCAATTTTCAATTGTCTTAATTGGCGTGGACGTTCACTTAACCTTCTTGCAATTTCAAATCCAACCCAAGTTGTAGCAATTAAAATAATCATTGCACCTATGAGCTTCAAATAACGTTCACCACATCTTTCCGAAGCTGATTTCGAATTCGCCTGATCGAACCTGCTGAATTCCTTCTTGTGAGTTCAATACACCGGTTAAACACATTGGCCTTCATTAGTTCGGCTATTGTCGGTCTTTGGTCTAATTCTTCCATATCAAAACCGTGAACCGTTGTTACGATCTTCACCCCAGCATGTATCGCTTCCATTATCGCTATCGAATCCTCTTTTCTTCCGATTTCGTCTACGATTAACACTTCAGGACTCATGGAACGAATCATCATCATCATACCTTCTGCTTTAGGACACCCGTCTAGTACATCAATACGGTGACCTAAATCGTGCTGTGGCACACCTCGTACACTTGCTGCAATTTCAGAACGTTCATCAATCACCCCAACCTTGGAAGGAGGAATATTCAATTCAGGTACTCCACTACTAATAATTCGCGCGATATCCCTTAATAAAGTAGTTTTTCCCGTCTGAGGGGCACCCACAATTAAAGTATTTTGCCAACCTTTTTGATAGATATGTGGGACCACTTTATTTGCAACACCGATTTTTTGCCGCGCAATCCTTATGTTATAAGAACTAATATCTCTCAACGCTTTCACATGACCAGACTCAATAATCACTTTCCCAGCTAAACCTACCCGATGTCCTCCACGGATCGTAATGAAGCCTCTTTTCAGTTCTTCTTCGAAGGCATATAACGAATATTGACTCAACTGATTTAGTAAATGTTGACCCTCTTCTGGTCGAACTTTATATACTTGCTTATGAAACTCTGGGTAATAAGGTTTACCACCTGCAATCACTTCTAATGGACGATTAATACGAATGCGAATTTCTTCTATATCTTTTTTTAATGAGTCTGGACATTGAGTAATAAGTTGAGCGATTGGTTCAGGTAAAACATCAAGTACTTCTTTCATAATTCTCTCTCCTTCATCCTCATTAAATAGCTAGTCTCACTCAAATGTATGCTTGAACCATGTGTTTATTCCTTATCTTTTAATACCAATTAAAATTAAAGTTACACCTAGCCCAATCAGAATAAGCTTACTTGCAGACAACTTATCTGCTAATCCAATAAGCCCTATCGTCATGGTTGTAATAAGAACAAGTGGTCCTACAATTGCTAAAATGGCATTAATTGCAACTGCCTTTTCAATGCTATTCAATTTCAACATTAGACCTGCTGCAGAAAGTTCAATCATCCCTGAAATAATTCTCAAGATAACCATCCCTAATAATGCAGTTTCAATTCCTGTAAAAAAACCTTTCATTCCATTCACCTCTAAGTGGAAACTTCCTTTGTACAACCTTATGTAGAAATTGATAAGTTCAGAACAGCTTGTTTTTTTGAATATAAAAAAAGAAGTTAGCACGTTACGTGTCAACTTCTTCATTAGTTTATTTATTTTGTTGCTTGTTCCATGAATTCGTTCGAGTAGTTCTCTTTACCCATGCTTATACTTCTAGTTATATAGTCTACACACAAAGTTCCCTACTTTTATATTTTTTAGAAGGGTACTCAAGAACAAAATAGCCCGATGCTTAATGCATCGGGCTGTGAAAAGAGATTACGCACGAGAAACATAATCACCATTACGAGTATCAATGATGAGTACGTCACCTTGGTTAATGAAAAACGGTACTTGAACAATTAACCCTGTTTCAAGAGTAGCAGGTTTTGTACCCCCACTTGCCGTGTCACCTTTAATACCAGGTTCTGTTTCTGTAACTTCAAGCACTACAGTATTTGGAACTTCTACTCCTAGAATTTCCTGTTGATACGTCATAATATGAACTTCCATATTTTCTTTTAAAAACTTAAGTTCACGTTCAATTTGTGATGAAGGTAATTCAAGTTGTTCATATGATTCGTTATCCATAAATGTATGAGTATCGCCACTTGCATACAAATACTGCATTTTGCGATTTTCAATATGAGCCTTAGCAACTTTTTCTCCCGCTCGGAATGTTTTTTCTTGAATACCTCCTGTACGAATGTTACGTAGTTTAGTTCGAACAAAAGCAGCACCTTTTCCAGGCTTTACATGTTGGAACTCAAGTACTTGCCAAATTCCATTATCTACTTCAATTGTCAATCCTGTTCTTAAATCGTTTACAGAAATCATGTTTAATCCTCCATCTTCGTTCAATCAATTGTAAATTCCACTATAAAAATATACCATACATTATTAGAAAAACACGATTTTTCGCCAAAAATGGTGAAAATCGATGTCTTTTCTTTATACTTTATTCCCTTAAAAAGTTTAACTTTCTTAAAGTGCAAAAAGAAGTGCAAGAAATTATTCACCTACGATTAATAGCTCTTTAGTGGATTTTGTGAATGAACGATTTCCGTTCTCTGTTATTAATGTATCGTCTTCGATGCGAGTACCACCAACACCTGAAATGTAAATACCTGGTTCAACCGTAACGATCATTCCTGGCTCTAGGACCGTATCCGACTTCATTGATAAGGCCGGACCTTCATGTACTTCCATTCCTAATCCGTGTCCTGTAGAATGGCCAAAATAATCACCATAGCCTTGCTCTGTAATATAATCACGCGTTAGTGCATCTGCTTGTTTCCCAGTCAGTCCAGGTTTGATTCCTTCCATTCCTCTTTTCTGTGCTTCTAGTACAGTATCATATATTTTTCGGAGTTCATCATTTATTTGTCCAACTGCTAACGTACGGGTTATGTCCGAACAATACCCTTTATAATAAGCACCAAAATCAAGAGTAACTAGTTCTCCTTTAGCAATAACCTTTTCACTCGCAACACCGTGTGGTAAAGCAGAACGAAGTCCTGATGCAACTATAATATCGAACGATGAGGATGCAGCTCCTTGTTTTCTCATAAAGAATTCCAGTTCATTTGCAACATCAAGCTCTGTAATTCCTGGGCGTATGTATTTTGTAATATGATCAAAAGCGGCATCTGCAATTTCTGCTGCAGCCGTAATAATTTGAATTTCATTCTCGTCTTTTAGTAAACGTAGCTTTTCTATTACACCACTGACTGGAACTAGCTCTCCTTGAATTTGCTTTTGGTAAATTTCAAACGTTTGATAGGTTGTATGATCACTTTCAAAACCTAAACGTCCAATCCCCATATTACTCGCTTGTTTTGCTACTTCTTCGAAAATAGGTCCTGTATGTTGAACTACTTCAAAGCCTGTTGCTTGAGCTTTCGCTTGTTCAACATACCGAAAGTCAGTAATAAACTTCGCTTCTTTTTCTGAAACTAATGCCACTCCAGCTGTACCCGTAAAGCTCGTCATGTATCGACGATTATACGTACTAGCAATCAATAAACCATCAATTCCTTGCTCTTTAAATGTTGTACGCAATTTTTGTAAACGTTCCACTTAACTTCCCCCTTTGATTAGTGCTTGAATTGCAAGTTCATAACCATTAAAGCCAAGTCCAACAATTTGCCCTTTTGTTACTGGTGCAGTAACTGATATATGCCGGAAAGGTTCTCTAGCATGAACATTAGAAATATGGACCTCAATGACAGGTATCGAAATACTAGCAATCGCATCTCTTATAGCGTAACTATAGTGCGTAAAGGCTCCTGGATTTATGATTACCCCAACATAACCGTGATCTTGAGCTTCGTGAATCCACTCAATAATTTGACCTTCATAATTCGATTGCTTACAAAGCACTTCGTAACCTAGACCATCACCAAACTCAACTAGATTTTTCTCTAAATCCGCTAGCGTATCATACCCATAAATCTCAGGTTCGCGCTTTCCTAGTCGATTAATGTTAGGTCCATTAATTACAAGAATCGATTTCATTTTTTTCTCCTCTTTAAGGCACTAGTATTTTTGTACTTTATGGTTTATTCTACCATAGCTTTTTCTTTTTTTGCCAATCTTCACGATGTCATTTTATTCTGACTGTACTCTTTTTAATTCTTGATATTCAAAAGAAATAGAATAGCCGATAAAGACACCATATAGCACGTACAAACATAATGTAGTTAATATAGTGTTACTATCCAAGTTTGCTACACTCTTTAAGCCTGGAAATATTGGATTTAATAAATAAAATACGACCAACCACAATACAACACCGTACAACGCTCCAGCCCACATACTATTTACTTTTTCAAGTAATAGCTTATAAATAAAAGCAACAGCTATTGATAATATCGCAATAACTACAATACCAACGAGTTGTCCCCTATAACCATTTTTCCAATCACCTAATGCCCATGGCATTAAGACAAGCGCAGGACCAATTCTTGCAAAGTTAAAGAAGAAAGCAATATAGCCTAATATACTCCAAAGTAGTCCCCCGAAAATTCCAATTGTCGCAACTTTGGCATTATATGACATTGGGTCATCTTTTCGGTTTTGTTCTAATGATTGTGAATTTGATTGTTGATTTTCCAATGTTAAACACCTCCAACCCTAGTATGTCCCATCTTTTTCTATAGTTTTCATTTAATTTTTTTGGATATCTTTAGAAATTTTCTAGAAATATGTGTAATTTAAAAAATAAGGGGAAATCTATGAAGAGGATGATATCTTATAGAGGAATTATGGACATTGTTGTAGAATATAAATAAAAAAATAAACCTTATCTTAACTGTAACAGGACAATAACCTTCGCTGTATTTAGGATTTATGAGGCCAGTAAGTGGAGGCCAAGCTATTGTTATTAATTTGTTACTAAATTATAGAATTAGTACTACCTTACCATTAATCATTGTCCCCTTATAACATGAAAGCTTTAAATTATTTGCGTAACGTAATAATAGCTTCAACCCTTACAGTAAATAATCTAAGTTAATTTAATGCACTCTTCGTAAAGCGAACTTTTGCTAATTTTTTGGAGGTGAGCCCAATGTCTCGTAAAATGTACAATCCTCTTGTTTTAATTCTTATTGGATTAGCAGTACTCGGATTTTTTTACCGACTGATTACACAGCCATTGCAATTGTTAACACAATTTATCATTTTTGGTGCTATTGCTGCAATCCTATTCTTCTTGTACAAACGCTTCCTGGCGAACCAATTTGGAGTGGAAGGGACCTCTCACCGTCCAAAACAACAACAGGTCAAAAATAAAACAATGAAGAAAACGACCAATGTTGTACCGCATCGTAAGAAAGCTGGACAAAAAAAGACAAGTAACCGTACACTAAATAAACGTAGTTCAGCACCTAATTTAACAGTGATTGAAGGAAAAAAAGGAAAGAAAAAAAATCGTGCACTGTTTTAAGTTGCGCGATTTTTTTTCAATTTCTATGAAATAACTTGTGTTTCTCATATAATATAGAAAGGTTTGCAGTTATTCCGTGTTAATGAAAGGAGGCCAACCATGTTTGAGTCCAATTTTCTTACTTGGTTATTGTCTTTGGAGCACCCATTCCTTGACTTTTTCAATTCTTTTATTCATTTGATCAGTCATGAATATTTCTACTTTATGGCCATCCCTATTATTTACTGGGCTATCCATAAACAAACTGGGTTTCAGCTTTTATCATTGTTTTTATTTTCCATGTACGTTAACAATTTTATTAAGGATATTTTTATGGTTGAACGTCCAAATGGTGCATTACAACTTAATGATGGTTATTCTTTCCCGAGTGGTCACACTCAAGCTGCAACGACATTTTGGGGGTACCTCATTCCTTCAGTATCAAAACAATGGTTTACTATTCTTTCCTGTTTTATCGTAGCCTCTGTTGCCTTTACTAGACTTTACACTGGAGCACATTGGCCTTTTGATATTCTAGGGGCAATCGTAATTGGGTCCTTTCTGATTTATGCGAGTTATCGATCATTAGACTGGGCAGGTGGTATGCCTGAACGAATAAAAATTTCCCTTTGGCTTATCGTTCCTTTTGCTCTTTTCATCTTGTCACCTGAACAAGCTTTTCTTAGTGGATTATTACTCGGTTCAGGGTTAGGTTATCATCTAGAACAGACGAAAAATCGGATGGATATAAAGGTTTCTTTACTCAAAAAAGCAGTCGCTATTTTGATTGGTATAATGGGAATTGTAGCTATTCAAACCATTGATATGTTTTTACCCAACCAAGTTTTTATTGAATTTATTCATGCGATTGGTTTAGGCTTGTGGATTACCTATATTGCACCAATGTTATTTGTAAGTTTAAGAATTTATCAACAGCAAGGAAACAAAATCGGCTTATAACTCTTTAGTAAACCCATTTTTTTAAAAATTTTTCCGTCCGCTCTCTTCCTAAAAGAATGAGAGCTTCTTTTTTTTCTTCAGATAAATCAAAATCAGTTGCTTTCACATCCTCTACAGGAATAAACACTATATTTTTCGCATGTTCTTCAATGATATAGCGTACATCGTGAGCCTTACGCATCGTTTCAAATAAGGATTGAAACATATCAATTGCATTATGAATTTCATTCGGTGGTATTTCGTTTACATTTGGTGTTAACCTAAACCCCAAAACGGGTCGAGGCAATTTTTGATTCAACTCCCTCATAAATACCCATAGTGGAAAGTTACTGAGTACTCCACCGTCTACGATATAGGACTTCCTCCCCGATGGATCATACACCTTCACAGGTTCAAAAAAGTAAGGAATACTACTACTCATTCTGACCGCACGAGCCACTGAAAATTTTTCTGGAATAAGTCCATAGGTTGGTAAGTCATCTGGGAGCACAAGTATCCTACCTTTTGTCAAATCGGATGCAATAATTTTTAACGAACCTTCAGGCAAATCCGCAAAAGTTTTCACACCTTTTTTTTCTAACTTTTCACTAATCCATTGTTCAAGCTTATCGCCCTTATACATCCCAAGATTAAAATATAATTGGATCCACTTCATCCACTTAAAAGGTAGTAAGGTTTTTCTTCCATCCATAAATTCAGCAACATTCAACTCGTTCATTAAGTCATTAATTTCATGACTGGTATAACCTGCTTTTAAAAGTGCTGAAAATAATGCACCTGCACTTGTACCAGAAAGCCTTGCGAAACTAAACCCTCGTTCTTCAAGCACTTGTGTTGCTCCGATAAATGCAAATGCACGAACGCCACCTCCTGCAAATACGCCATCAATTTTCATTACCACTCCTCCTTCTCACTTTAAAATATGTGATATTCACCTAAGGAGGTACATCTGTTAATGAATTTTTTCTTCTGACTTTTAATTTTTTCTATTTACCTTATTAAAACAAAAAACAATCATAACTAAATTGTTATGATTGCTCTTCATTCCGCTTTTGAACTTCCCTTAATTGGTTGATACGCTTTTCATCTTATTGAAAATATTGAACGAGGTCACCGATCCGGTCGATAGCATCCCAACTTAAATGATGCTCGATTCCTTCGACATCAACATAAATATTTTCATTGGTAACCCCAATAATTTTCATAAAGTCCTCTAATAAATCATGACGATAAACTAAACGTTTTCCAATTTTCTTTCCTTTAGGGGTTAAAATTAGTCCACGATATTTTTCATATATTAAATATTCGCTTTTATCTAGTTTTTGAACCATCTTTGTAACGGAAGACGGATGAACTTCCAATGCCTCTGCAATATCTGATACTCTGGCATACCCTTTATCTTCAATTAGCATATATATTCGTTCTAAATAATCTTCCATACTTGGTGTTGGCATTGGTACTCCTCCACTCCATTCGTCTCTTATCCAATAAGTCTACCCTATATTCTACTATAAGTACGGATGGACAACAATATATACTGTCCATTAATCGAGTAGAGGGAAAATAAGTTAACCTATTTTCGCCCCTCTCACAACACCGTACATACGGGTCTTGTATACGGCGTTTCAATTTATATTACAGTGTGTACTTTTAAGTAACGTTCTAAAGCAGAGGGTACTCCCCTTTGTTTTAGTCTTTTGTTTGAGATTGCTTTTTGAACAACTTTCGATAATCCGATATACCGATAACCTTTCCGGCAGAACGTTAATCCTTTCGCTTCTTCTTCAGGTATCCCTAATTGAGTTAGCGACTTGATTTGTTTTTTCGCTACCTTCCATTGTTTCCAGATGATTACCCTTAATCTTGAGCGTAATTTCTTATCTATTCGACTCATTGCTGTTTTCATATTTGCGATTCTAAAGTAATTCACCCATCCGAATATGACTTGTTTCAGTTTCAGTATTCGGTAGTCTAACGGAACACTCCAATTTCGCTTTGTCAATTGTCGAAGCTTCCTTTGAAATTTCTGTACTGAAATTGGATGAGGCCGCACTTGATATCTCTTGTTATTAGGATCATAATAATACCCAAATCCCAAGAATTTTAACTCTTTTGGGCGAGAAACTTTACTCTTTTCGGCATTTACTATCAATCCTAATTTCTCTTCTATAAATCTCACGATTGATTTCATCACTCTGTCAGCGGCTTTTTCGCTTTTCACAAAGATGAGTGCGTCATCAGCGTATCTTATGAATCGTAATCCTCTACTTTCTAATTCCTTATCGAGTTCATTCAACATAATATTACTCAATAATGGACTGAGGTTACCTCCTTGCGGAGTCCCGATTGGTGTTTCTTCATATTTCCCATTCACCATGACCCCACTAACAAGATATTTTCTTATTAGAGAGATAACGTCTCCATCATCTATTGTGTTGGCAATAATTCGCATGAGTTTATCGTGGTGGACTGTATCGAAGAATCTTTCAAGGTCAATGTCCACTATCCAATCGTGTCCATCATTCAGATATTCCAAGCTTTTTATAATTGCCATCTCACAACTTCTTTTTGGTCTAAAGCCGTAACTGAATTCACTGAACTGCTTTTCGAATATCGGACTAAGTACTTGGTGAATTGCTTGTTGAACTACCCTATCCACTACTGTTGGTATTCCCAATTTGCGCATCTTTCCATTTTCTTTTGGGATCTCCACTCTTAAGGCAGCTTGTGGTTGGTATTTTCTTGTTCTGATGCGCTGGCGCAGTTCATCCTTGTTCTCTTTCAGATATTGTTTTAGTTCGTCGACTGTTACTCCGTCGACCCCACTTGCACCCTTATTTCTATAAACACGCAGGTAAGCTTCGTTCATGTTTTGATTACTTAAAATCTGCTCTAAAAGCTTCACACTCGTTTCTCCTCTCCTCTCACGTAGTAAGTGATAGCTCCATTTTGGCTATCCTTTGAGATACGCTCATTCTTTCACCATTAACACATTCGGAGTTCGTCACTTACGCATTCGTGGCGTTGAAACACTATAAATTGTTCAGCCCTTCATGAGATTACTCATTACTATGGCTTCTGCTGACTTCTTGCGGTTAACCTTTTTCGACTGTACTTCTGTACATCCGCAAGACCTCCCAGGGTAAGACAGCTATCTTTCCTCTTTTACTCGCCTGATTTACTTAATAAAGTTACGCACATCTTTTGGACTTTGGCTTGTATTGGAGCCTCATCCCTTTATCAAGCCTTAGTATCAGATTTCTGTTCGTCGAGCCAAGATTTTATTCCACGCTTCCTCCAGCCCTTACCGCACGATAAGTACCTTGCGCTTCCTTAGTGGTTGGTCGATGTGTACCCCCACAGTAGACTTTCACCACCTAGATAGTTGCCATGCCTGGCACACAACAAAAAGACCGACTCGCGGTCTAGCGTCCTGGTAGTGATCAAACGTTCCCTCAATCCATGGGGTACTTTAATCGACTGTATGCGACATACTAGAATTATCGAGCCGGCTTTTATGATACTGCTACAAAAAAATTTCAGCTTAAATAGAATGATTCTATTGAATTGTTTTTATAGTCCACACTTTAATTGTGCTCCACAACTTGTACACGTATTACAACCACCAAGATCTTCAACCGTTCCTTCTCGACAAACAGGACACTTGTCTCCAACTTCAGATCCAAACGTCACTTTTGTTGAACGAAGGTCTGCAATCGTGTCAACGAGTACGATTGGTTGCTTTTTTGTCGATACTTTCTTGTCTACTGATTGATCATCAAACGTATTTTCTTCGGCACTAAGTGTAAGTACCTGAGCATCACGGCTTCCATCTACATAAACTGTACCACCTTTAGCTCCACCTTTATAAAGACGTTCATAAACTTTTTGAACTTGCTCTACTGTGTATCCTCTCGGTGCGTTTACCGTTTTAGAAAGCGAGCTATCTACCCAACGCTGTATAATACATTGAACATCCGCATGAGCTTCTGTTGTTAATTCCATAGAAGACACGAACCAGTCAGGTAAGTTTTCTTTTGTAACTTCTGGATGGCTATTCATATATTCTTGAACAATTTCTGCATTGACTTCAATGAACTTCCCTAAACGACCACTACGGTAGTAAGAAAAAGAGAAGTATGGCTCAAGACCCGTTGACACGCCAACCATTGTTCCAGTTGAACCTGTTGGAGCAACTGTTAATAAATGGGAGTTACGAATTCCATGCTCCAAAACTCCTTGACGAATATCTTCAGGCATTTTCTTCATATAGCCTGTATTAATAAATGCTTCTCTTAAAGCGACTGTATCTTCATATGTCTCACCGACTAAAAACGGAAAGCTTCCTTTTTCTTTTGCCAGTTCAATACTGGTACGATAAGCTGTCGTCGCAATGGTTTCAAAGATTTGATCGACAAGTTGATTACCTTCTTCAGAACCGTATATTGTTTCACAATAGATAAGTAAGTCATGGAGTCCCATCACACCTAACCCCACACGACGTTCACCTTTTGCTTGCTTTGTATTTTGTTCTAAGAAATACGGAGTAGCGTCAATTACGTTATCTTGCATACGAACGCCAACTTCAACCGTTTGTTGTAACTTTGCAAAATCAACAACTTTATTTTCTTTATCAGCCATTTCAGCTAAATTAATCGCAGCTAAGTTACAAACTGAAAACGGTGCAAGTGGTTGTTCACCACAAGGATTCGTTGCCACTACTTTTTGACCATATGCTTTTGCATTTGTCATGTCATTGGCATTATCGATAAAGAAAATACCTGGTTCAGCAGAATATGTTGCACATATATTAATTAAGTTCCATAACTCTTTCGCTTTAATCGTGCGATATGTTCTTACTTTAAAGCCATGTTTTTCCCACTCACGAACATCTCCATACTCATGCCACTCATTATTATAGATCGCCATTTCCTCTTCTGAGTAGTTTTCTACGTCTGGAAAGCGTAAAGAATAGTTCGCATCGTTTTCAACAGCTTCCATAAACTCTTTCGTTAAACATACAGAAATATTAGCACCAGTTAAAAACTCAGAATTATTGACAGTAAACGTTCCACCAACCGTCAATTTTTCTTCTGCTTCTTTAATCACTTTATCGTCAAATCCGCCTTGACCTTCAACATTTTTAAAGTTAACGATGCCTTGATACATCGCTTGATCAACGTCAGACAGCGGGTTGAACTTTAATTTATCTTTTACTAATTTTTTAATTTGATCATCTTTTGTCGTTTCTAATAAGAACCGCAAAATACGTGGATTTTGCATTTTAGAAATAATAAATTCTAAAATATCAGGATGCCAATCTGATAGCATGATCATTTGAGCCCCACGTCTTGAGCCACCTTGCTCAACTAAATGTGTTAACTTCGCAATATCATCTAACCATGAAACCGATCCTGACGATTTACCATTCACGCCTCTTGCCAAAGTGTTACGTGGTCTTAGCGTTGAACCATTTGTTCCGACTCCGCCACCTCGGCTCATAATTTCCATGACCTGTTTGCGGTGTTCGGAAATGCCTTCTCTCGAGTCTTTTACATATGGCATAACATAACAGTTAAAGTACGTCACATCTGTTCCAGCACCTGCACCATATAAGACACGTCCAGCAGGGATGAAATTCATGCGAAATAGTTCATGATAAAACTTTTCAAAGGTTTCTTGGCGCTTTTTCTCATCCACCTCAACAGATGCTAAACCAGTTGCTACACGTTTAGCAATCTGTTCATAATAAATTTCTAATGGTTTTTCAATTGTATCTAATGAGCGTTCGACGATGCCTGTTTTCATTTCTGTAGGTTCATCTAAAACACCATGGAATTCTTCATCAACAAGGACTTTGGCTTTATTCGCTTCTCTATCGATTTCAAGAATAAATCCAAAACCTCTCGCTGGAAACTTAGGATCATCTTTTACTGTTAAAACGACGAAGTCCCCTTCTTTAAGTGTTTTCTTTTCTGTGTCTTTAAATGTGTAACGATCGAGCATTACAAGTCGGGAAACACCCTTCTTCGTAATGTTCATGTCTGCTGTAATTGGATGAACTTGAGGAAACACCTTAATATCATCGTTTAGTCTTTCTTTGTTGATCGTCATCACCTTCGACATCATCATCGTCATACGAATAGCTCCTCTCATTTGTAACTAAATCTATTTTTCTTATGCTGTACATGTTGTATGTAACAAAGTTGTTTGACTTTTTTGGAGAGTTACCAACAATTTCATGATTACGGGTAACTTGGACAAGCGTAACATAAAATAATCACCAAATCAATATATTGTGTTCCAAAGAATAAAATCTATACTACATATTGTGAATTTGTCATTATTGCATTTTATTTGTCAACTATAGAAAATGTGAAAATAAAGAGAAATTAAGAGATAACAAGATAAATCTTAAACAAAATCGACGCAATTAAAGAAATTTCTTAGTTGCAATTGCGCTCCCTTTCAAAAGTACTGTTAATTCAACACTCTTCGAAATTAAGTAAAATAAAAAACAAAAAAGAAGGCCTCTAAGAAAGATTATCCGTCTTAGAGAGCCCTCGAAACATTACGATTGTAACTTTGAAAAATAAATCGTATCAATACCTTCTCCACGATGATTAAGCAAAGTTTCCTCTACTTTAAACCCCAATTTTTCTAGCACTCGAATATGTGCCACATTAGCGTTCCAGGTACGTGTAGTTATGTATGGTAAGCGATACTCTTCTGGTAGTTTATTCTCCATAAAGTGATAGAACTTCTTAGTTATACCTTTATTTCGAATATCCTTATTTACACAAATTGTCGTAATATAGTTATTGGGCAACACCTTTTTTAACTCTTCACATTCATAATTATGTTTAAAGGTCATAAATCCGATAATGTTTTCTTGATATTCAGCAACTAAGAACAATTGACCTAACATTTCTTTATAATAAGCAGTCGGTAATTCATCTGTAGCAGTAGTACCACTTAAAACTCCTTGATACGAACTATTCCTTGCCGAGAGTGGCGGAATAAATTCACGATCACATTCACAAAGAAGGTCCCAAACTTGTTCTTTTTGCGTATCACTTAACATATTTATAAATGAAATTTCGATATCCATAATGACTGCTCCTTCCTTTCATTACTTCTTTGCTAGAGCATACAAACGATGTGTATATTGATCAACAGGTAGTGAATTAGCTAACTTATAATAATGATTTCTTAACTTATTTTTAATGTTATCATCTGGTAATTGTAAAAAGTAAGGTAACATTCCAGCGTTCGCAAAATTTTCAACTAAATTCGAATACTCCTTACCATCGGTCTCTTCACTAATAACTTTCACGTCTCTAAATCCTATTGAATTGAGTAAATTTTCATATTCATTTTTAGTAGGATAATAGATTGGGTACGTCCAGTTTTGATAATACATTTGTAAATCTAATTCATCTATTGCCATTCTTACTATATCATGTAATCCTTTATAGCAATCTGCTCCACCTTGATGAACATTTAGTTTCCCACCTGTTCTTAATGCATCATATAGTTTTTGATACATTAAATTACTATCTGTCACCCAGTGTAATGTTGCATTACTGAATACTAGGTCGTATTGATTACTCTCGTCTAAATCTAAAGCATTCAACACGTAGAAATTAACGTTATTTTCTTGAATTCCACGTTGTTGACGATTTTCAATAGCTACGTCAATCATGCTCTCAGATAGATCGAAAGCATCAATTTGTAGTTGTGGCCATTTTTCGTATAATTCTAATGTAGTTAGACCATTACCACAACCAACATCTAGCGCACGGTCTAAACCTTCAGCATTGACATAACTAATCAACTTATTACCCTGCTTATACTGTGTATCAGAAGATTTTTGATAGTTTTCACCGTTATAGTTTAGATCTTTCTTATCATTAAAGTATCTCGGAATAATGACTGGGTTAATGGCTAAACTTTGTTTCTTTCTTAAAATGTAGTAATGGGAATAAATATCGATATTCAAGCTGGAATTTGAAAGACTAAAACGAACTTCGGCATCTTTCCAATTTGAACCGATATATAGCCTTCTACCAAATTCGTCAAATACAACCTGTTTTATTTTTATAATCTCTGGAAAAATATCCGAAGCGATCATTTCTTCCATAACATCGATTGCAGATACATACAGTTTTGAAATTCTTTTTCTATACGTTTTGTACGGGACTTCAAAGTTTTGTACTTTTTGATAATGCGAAAAGAAAGAACGGTAGCTCGAAATATTCTCCAACTTATTAATAATTTTCTTATTGATAATATAGTTACGGTTGATATTAATGAGTTTCAGCTGGTACCTTTCATCTTTCGCTAAATTATTCATAAAATGAAATAGCCCGATATATTGCCCAAATGTAATTCTTTGTTGATGGATGTTTTGACCTACCTCACGATTGTATATCTCAAAGAAATTTCTCATCGAACCACATAGATAATTGGAATAAAAATTAAGCATTTCGTATAATACACTTTCTAAATCTTGAAAAAGCGTTATACCTAATCCAATAATATACTCTTTATTTAATCTACCAATAGTATCTTCATTCAATAGTTGATTATTGTTCATAAATCGATGGTAAAAATATTCGATCCCTTTTGGTTTATCCAAAATATTTAATCCAATATTTTTCAAAATTTGCTTAGCTTTGTCTTCAATGGAGTATGTTAATGAAGCTTCCCCTAATTTACGTTCTTTCAATTCAATGATGATATCTCTTGGACCTAATAAGTTAACTAATAGATCAATAGGATCATAAGACAAGCATATATTTAACACTTTATCTTCGTATGGAATTGGTAGAGTAAACGCCTCTTCGACGAATGAAGAGTTAAACTGATTTTTCATTACTTCATATAATACTTGTTCATCAGGGTAATACTCTAAAATAACGTCTCTTAACTTTTCAATTTTATCTTTTATGCGAATTGTAAATAAATAATCACTGTCCTCAACATTTTTAGAATCAATAACTAGATCACGATTAACCTTTGAGAATAAATGAGATTTCATTATAATTTCTAAAAACTGACGTGGCGTTATAGATTTATTTTGCTCCTCCACACGAATTTTAATTTCATCTAAAACTTCCATAACAATATTAAAATTACGGCAATACGTTGCAAATAGATACAGATTTTTTAAGATAGTCTCACCGATATCTTCTTTTTTTATCTGTTGGTGTTGAACAAACTCTTCAAATTGTTCATATGTAAATAAACGGTTCCCAATTTCATAGTCAAATACTTGTATTCCAGGTACCGTTTCTACAAAAAATTTATATTTACTAGTACAAATAATTCTTACATCATTATACTGAGAATAAATACTTAGTAAGTGTCCCTTAAATTCGTTGCTTGAAAAACGATTGTCAACGTCATCTAACAAAATGACATGTTTTGAATTGCAGCTTTCAATGATTTCGTCAAAGAAGTTTTCTTCGCGATCAATTTCCATGTAATCCATTGTATGGTTTGGACTAGAATCTTGAATTTTCTTTAGTAAGCTCGATTTCCCTACCCCATGTTCCCCGTAAATATTGATAAGAAAAGTATTACTGCTTTCTAGTACTCCTAGGACATCTGTAATACAATCCTTTTCTCCAATAAACCCACTAACAAGTGTCTCAATCATCACAAACTCCTTTAAACTGTTTTGGCTAGAAAATTCGACAATTTACAACCTTCCCATTCTATCTTAAACACACTATTAATTATTTCCTAAAATTCCAATCTTCGTTTTCGTAACGCTGTTCCATTATTTCTTGAACCAGCTCTTCCTCACGTTTGGTGATAGTATAAGGCTCTAATTGAATATTTAACCCTTCTTCAAAACCCTTTTTAAAAGCAGTTTTTGCTTCCTCATAACTTACAGGTGAAGTTCTTAATTCATTAATAGCAACAGCTTTATTTTTAAAGTTTTTTTGTAATCGTTCTCGTACACGTTCACTCGGGTATTTAAACAAGTCAAATAATTGATCTTCATCTAAATCTAATATAATGGAACCGTGTTGCAAGATAACTCCTTTTTGTCGCGTTTGCGCACTTCCAGCGACCTTTCTACCTTCTACTACTAATTCATACCACGAGGGTGCATCAAAACAAACAGCAGAGCGAGGGTTTTTCAATGCATCTTTTTCTTGCTGAGTTTTCGGAATCGAAAAATAGGTTTCTAATCCTAACAGCTTAAAACCTTCCAATAGTCCTTGAGAAATGACACGGTACGCTTCAGTCACAGTTTTAGGCATATCAGGATGATCTTCAGAAACAATGACACTATAAGTCAGTTCTTTATCATGTAGAACTCCTCTACCACCTGTTGGCCTACGAACAAAGCCTAACCCATATTCCTTTACAGCATCCATATTAATTTCTTTTTCTACTTTTTGGAAATACCCGATTGATAATGTTGCGGGGTTCCAACCATAAAAACGGATCGTAGGTGGGATGATACCCTCACTATGCCAATTCAATAAAGCTTCGTCTAATGCCATATTATAAGCAGGTGAACAAAAGCCAGAATCAATAAACCGCCACGTTTCCTTCATAATTTATTTCCTCTTTTCTTCTACTATAGGATAAGTGTAACAAAAGCCGAAATAAAAACAAAGTAACAATTCTTATGAATAAATCCCTTATTTAAAGACAATGAATTAACAATTGTTTTGCGAAATATGCTATCCATGTTTATAATGAATGAGGGTACTATTGATTGTCGTATATAAAGGAGTGTTTTGGAACAAGATGGAATGGATTTTATGGGCTATATTATTAGGATTACTAGTTTTTATTATTGTAAAACGTCTTATTAAACCAAAGTATTTGACAGAATTAACACAAGAAGACTTTATTAAAGGCTATCGCAAAGCTCAACTTATAGATGTAAGAGAACCAAAAGAGTACGATGGTGGCCATATTTTAGGAGCACGTAACATTCCACTTTCTCAATTAAAACAAAGAATGAACGAGGTTCGTACTGATCAACCTGTTTATTTATACTGTCAATCAGGTGCAAGAAGTCGACAAGCTGCAGAAGTATTAAAGAAAAAACGCGGATGCGAGGACCTTAATTACCTTAAAGGCGGATTTAAAAAATGGACAGGAAAGATTAAAAAGAAATAGAATAAGGCGGAAGGTTGAAAATTTTTCTCAACCTTCCGTTTTTTCTTTACCTACAATCACTAAACTAAATATACAAAATCCTATAGTTATGCCTTTTTACTCTTTTGAACGAAAAAAAGAGCCATTCATCTCCCACCTAAACTCTAACAATTTTTGAGGAAGGAGAATTCTGGCTATAGTTCGTTAAAACTTTATTTTTCAAAGCGTAACACTGGTTTTCTCGCTGCTGTCGTCTCATCTAAACGGCCAATTACCGTATGATGAGGAGCTTCTTGGACAATTTCAGGATTATCTTCTACTTCTTTAGCAATTTGGATCATGACATCAATAAATTCATCGAGAGTTTCTTTTGATTCCGTTTCTGTTGGTTCAATCATCATACACTCTTCCACATTTAACGGGAAGTAAATCGTTGGTGGATGATATCCGAAATCTAGTAGGCGTTTCGCCATGTCTAGCGTACGTACACCTAATTTCTTTTGACGTTTTCCAGATAAAACAAACTCATGCTTACAATGTTGTTGATAAGGTAAATCAAAGTAAGGTTCAAGACGTCTCATCATATAATTCGCATTCAATACCGCATATTCTGATACAAGGCGTAGTCCAACAGACCCCATCGTACGAATATAAGTATAGGCACGAACATTAATGCCAAAGTTACCGTAATAAGGTTTGACACGGCCAATTGAATCTGGACGGTTATAATCAAGACGATATGTTTCTCCGTCTTTAACGATTAAAGGTTTTGGTAAATAAGGAATTAAATCTTTCTTTACTCCAACAGGACCAGAACCAGGACCACCGCCACCGTGAGGGCCCGTAAACGTTTTGTGTAAATTTAAATGAACAACGTCAAATCCCATATCTCCTGGACGGGCAATTCCAAGAATTGCGTTTGAATTTGCACCATCATAATAAAGTTTACCACCAGCGTTATGAATAATGGTTGCCATTTCAACGATATATTCTTCGAAAAGTCCTAATGTATTTGGATTTGTGAGCATTAGAGCAGCTGTATCTTCTCCAACTACTTCTTTTAAGTGTTCTAAATCTACTAATCCATTTTCATCCGTACGAACCGTAACCGAATTGAAACCTGCCACTGTAGCTGAAGCTGGATTTGTACCGTGAGCTGAGTCTGGAACAATGACTTTCGTACGGTGAGTATCTCCATTTGCCTCATGGTAAGCACGAATTAACATTAATCCTGTCCATTCACCGTGAGCACCTGCAGCAGGCTGTAGTGTAACCTCATCCATCCCTGTAATTTCAGCCAATGATTCTTGTAGTTCAAATAATAACTCTAATGCACCTTGGACTTGCTCTTCCTCTTGATACGGATGAATATGAGCAAAACCTTCATAGCGAGCCACATTCTCATTAATTTTTGGATTGTACTTCATCGTACATGAACCGAGAGGATAAAATCCTGAGTCAACTCCATGATTCCGTTTTGATAATGCCGTATAATGACGCATCAATTGAAGCTCTGAAACTTCTGGAAGTTCAGGTTCATTTGTACGGACAAATTCATTAGGAATTAATTCTGATAAGTCTACTTCTGGAACATCACATTCAGGTAGGCTATGACTAATACGTCCTGGCTTACTCATTTCAAAGATTAAAGGTTGATTTTTACTCATGGATAGCCGCCCCCATTTCTTTAGCAAACTGGTCAATTTCAGACTTTGTACGAATTTCAGTAATCGTTACTAACATATGTCCTTCTAACTCAGGATACGTTTTGCCTAAATCGTAACCACCGATCATTCCTTTTGTATAAAGAGCTTGATTCACTTCTTTTACAGGTTTACTTAACTTAACAACAAATTCATTAAACGTCGGATGAGAAGAAACTACTTCTACCCCTTCTTCTTGTAATTTCTTTTTCCCGTATGCTGCTTTCTGGATGTTTTGAAGCGCCATTTCTTTTACACCCGATTTTCCAATCGCGGTCATCGCTACCGATGCGGCTAATGCGTTTAATGCCTGATTTGAACAAATATTAGATGTGGCTTTTTCACGGCGAATATGTTGTTCACGAGCTTGTAATGTCAGAACGTAACCACGTTGACCTTGATCATCGGTTGTTTGACCAACAAGACGTCCTGGAATTTTACGCATCAGCTTTTTCGTTGTTGCGAAATATCCACAATGCGGTCCACCGAATTGGGTTGGTATACCAAACGGTTGAGCATCCCCGATGACGATATCAGCTCCGAATTCACCTGGTGGCTTTAATGCCCCTAATGCTAAAGGATTACTTGAAACGATAAACATACCTTTTTCTGAATGCGTAATTTCTTCAATTGCCGTTAAATTTTCAATCGCGCCAAAGAAGTTCGGATACTGAACGATCACACATGCAGTTTCACTATCATATTTTGCTTTTAAATCTTCTAAATCGGTAACACCCTCATTAATATCCACTTCAACTACTGTCAAGTTTTGACCTTTTGCATTCGTCTTTAACACGTCACGAGCTTCAGGATGAACTGCCTTCGATACGAGTATTTGCTTCTTTTTCGTATGCCCAGCACTCATCATCGCTGCTTCTGCAAGCGCAGTTGGTCCATCATACATCGAGGAGTTCGCAATATCCATTCCTGTTAATTCACAAATCATCGTTTGGTATTCAAAAATCGCTTGTAATTCACCTTGGGAAATTTCTGGCTGATAAGGTGTGTAAGCTGTATAAAATTCAGAACGAGAAATCACATGATCCACGACTGAAGGAATGTAATGCTCATAAACACCGGCACCTAAAAAGGATGGCATTTGTTTTATATTTGTATTTTTATTGGCGAGACCTTGAAGGTATTTTACTAAATCGGGTTCTGCAAGTGCTTCTCTAATATTTAACTTTCCCTTAAAACGTATTTCTTCAGGTATATCATAAAAAAGCTCTTCAATCGACTGCACGCCGACTGTCTCAAGCATCTCCTGCTTATCAGACTCGGTCATCGGTAAATATCGAAAACTCATCGTAGTTCCCCCTATTTTTGTCTTTTATAAAATGGTGTTTGAATGACTTTTGCTCTTAAACGTTTTTTTCTTACTTGAACTTCTACTTCTGTGTCAATTGCTGTAAATTCTTTATCAACTATCGCAAGGCCGATATTTTTCTTTAGTGTCGGTGACTGTGTTCCAGTCGTAACAATTCCAACTTGTTGATCACCAGAAAATACTTCATATCCTGTCCGTGGGATACCTTTAT